>CAZAIO010000067.1:0-15466 GCA_964485235.1 uncultured Dehalococcoidales bacterium | reverse complement strand
CCGCGAAGTTTGCCCCTTCGAGTACCAGTCCGGTGCCGACCACGAATGCAGCGGCATCTCCGGCAACGAGCATTCCGTCAGTATAAAGCTTCGGCATCATTTTTAGCCCGGATGTGGGGATCAGGTGGGCCGAATATTCCACCAGTTTCCCTCCTTCCAGCAGGGGGCTTACCGCCGGATGGTTCTTAAAGTCCTCGATAAGCTCATTGATATTTATATTAGCGTGGACGAGGTCTTTTAACTGCACTACCACGCCGACTGAAAGGCTTTCTTTATTTGTATAAATAAAACCGCCGCCGGGGATTCCCCTGGTACACGAGCCGACAAATTCCCAGGCGGCCCCTTCATTCCCTTTAAGATTGAAACGTTGTTCGATTACCTCGCGGGGTAACTCAATAACCTCTTTTGCTCCCTGTTTCACATCTTCCGCTGCGAGTTCGTTTCTGAGATGTGCTTTTTGCGCAAGCTGCGAGTTCACACCGTCGCAGGCAATCACGATATCGGCAGGCAGCTGGTCGTTGCCCGCTTTTATTCCCGCCACTTTTCCTTCATTCCATATCAGGTCGTCGGCTTGAAGACCGGTGGCGAGGATAGCTCCTGCCTGCTCGACCTTTTGTGCCAGCCATCGATCGAATTTAGAGCGAAGGATGGTCACCGCATTATAAGGCGCCTTGCTGTATTTGGATGACATAAAGTCCAGCGATAGTGCCGATTCTGCGGTGAGCGCTGAGAACTTATGGTGAGAGACGTATCTTTCGAACGGTGCTTCTTCCCAGAAACCGGGAAAAAGCTCGCCGAGCAAAGGGCCGAAATATGCACCGCCCCAGGTATTTTTTGCGCCGGCAAATTTTCCTCTCTCTATAACGAGGACTTGAAGGCCGGACTGCGCCAGCTTATAAGCGCACGCACATCCCGCCGGGCCGGCGCCCACGACAATAGCATCAAATTTCTGTTCCATAAGAATCCCTGTCTATTAATATTTATCTGCTAAGAGCGTTGATCTCAAGGAGTTCACGCCCGATGGTCATCTTATGTACCTCAGGGGTACCTCCGAGGATATTGATAACAATTGCGTCACGGTAGTGGTGTTCCACCGGGTATTCATCAGAACATCCATATGCACCGTGGAGCCTGATAGCTTCGGTAGATGCTCTCACCGCAAGGTCGGCGGCATACCATTTGGCTGCTGAAAGCTCTTTTCCGTGCGGGAGGCCCTTGCTTTTCAGGTCTGCGGCATAATAGACCTGCCATCTCAACATCTGTATTTCGGCATACATTTTGGCGATCGTTTCCTGTATAAGCTGAAAACTGGCGATTGGTTTGCCGAACTGGCGGCGCTCCAGACTGTACCGTATGCAAGATTCCATACAGCTCTGGGCTATGCCGACACCACTGGCAGAGAGATAAAGACGCGCCGTATCAATTCCCGTCAGGGCATTTTGCAGTCCGCGTCCGATTGCTCCTATGAGGTTTTCCTTCCGTATCCGGCAGTCACTGAACCTCAGATTGGACACATCGCCGGTGCAATCGCCCACCATCTCCACTTCGGCACTGGAGAACCCGGGATTGTCTTTATCTACAGCAAAAAGCGCCAGTCCTTTTGGTCCCAGGTTTTTATCGGTCTGGGCCAGAACAAAGACGGTATCGCATACGCCTCCATGGCTGATGAAGAGCTTTGTGCCATTGATTATATAATCGTTGCCGTCGGGTATTGCCGTAGTTTCGATTGCGCTCGCATCGCTGCCCGCATTCGGTTCCACGGCGGCAACCGCAATGATCTTGTCACCGCTGCAAAGCGGAGGCAGGTATTTCTTTTTTTGTTCCTCGCTGGCAACGTTCATGAGAATTGTTCCGGCAAGGACTCCGTCGCCCACTGACATCTGCGTCTGCGACCAGCTTGCCCAGCTGAGTTGCTCCCAGACAACGGCTGCGGTGACATAATCGAGCCCCAGTCCTCCGTATTCCTGAGGTATCTGTATCCCTTTCAGTCCCAGGGCTGCCGTTTTCTTTACAATGTCATAGTCTATTTTACGCTGACGTTCATTATCTTTTATCTTGGGCAGCATTTCCTGTTCGGCGAATTGCCGTGCCATGTCGCGTAACATTCTTTGTTCTTCGGTCAGTTCAAAATTCATCGATATTCCCTCGTCTTGATAATATTTATATAACCTGAAAGGTTATCGTTTTATAAGAGAACGACGGCATTCATTAGAGAGGGATATTGCCATGCCATTTATTTTGATATCGTCTCTCTTTGTTTTCCAGCAATTTCAGCGAACGGGTGAGACAGCGTCTTGTCTCCCTCGGCTCGATAATGTCCTGGACATAGGTCACCTGTGATGCCAGGTTCAGTGTATCGGCATACCAATCCCTGTATTCCTGTACCTTTTTCTGACGGAACTCCGCCGGATCCGGTGCATTTTTAATATCTTCCGTATAGAACAGGTCTACCGCCTGTTCGGCGCCCATAGCGCCGACTTCGGCGATGGGCCATGCGAACACGAGATCGGTGCCGAATCCCGGGAGGATACCCATACCGAGAGCGGCTCCGCCGTAAACTTTTCTCAGCAAAACAGCCACCTTCGGGACGGTGGCTTCAGAGAGCGCATACAGCACTTTTGCTCCGTGGCGGATAATTCCCTTATGTTCCTGGTCCTTACCGGGAAGATACCCCGGAGTATCGACAAGCAGTATGATCGGGATGTTGAACGCGTCGCAGAACCTGATGAAGCGTGCCTGTTTGTCGGAGCTATCCACGCTCATACACCCGGCGCGAATCATCGGTTGATTTGCTACCACACCGACAACTCTTCCGTCCATCCGGGCAAAACCGACCACTATCTCACCGGCAAATTCTTTTTTCACTTCCAGGAAATCGCCGTAGTCAACGAGTTCTTTGATTACCTGTTTCACATCGTAGCCTTTGGTCGTCACGGCGGGAACTATGGTTTCCAGTTTATCGGTATACCGTTCGGAGTCATCTTCAGAGGGAACATATGCCGGTTTTTCCTTCCAGCTGGAAGGGAGAAACGACAGCAGTTTTCGTATTCCCTGCATACAGGCATCCTCATCTTTTACCCGGAAGTCCGCAACGCCGGTAAGCTGACAGTGTACTTTCGGTCCGCCGAGGTCTTCCATGCTGACCTCTTCGCCGGTCACTGATTTGATGACGCGCGGGCCAGTGATGAACATGTTGGAAAGATTGTCAACCATGAAAATAAAGTCGGTAAGGGCCGGGGAATACACGGAGCCTCCGGTGCAGTTGCCGAGGATGGCAGTAATTTGCGGTACTACGCCGGAACTGATTGTATTGACATAGAAAATAACACCGGAAAACTTTTCATCGCTGATACGGTACGGGTCGTCGCTTCCGGCGAGTTCCGGCCTGATCACGCGTGCTCCCGGAGAATCATTTAAGCAAATAATGGGGACACCCATATTCATGGCCATTTCGTGTATTTTATACATCTTTCTGCCGTGCAGATAGCCTTGCGATGCACCCAGCACTGTGGTGTCGTGAGAGAATACGCATACTCTACGGCTGTCTATCGTTCCGTGACCTATTACGATGCCGTCTCCCGGTGCGCCCGCCCTGTGTTTTACCAGCATATTGAATTCATTAAAGCTGTCAGGGTCGAGAAGCAGGTCGATACGTTCGCGTGCGGTGAGCTTTCCTTTTTTATGTTCCCTGTCGATCTTTTCCTGGCCGCCGCCCAGCGCTGCTTTTGCCTTTGCCTCCCTGAGCTTGTCGATATATTCTTCCATTGCCATAATTCCCTCGCTCATGTTGTATTCTATTTGCTTCTATATGTATCCGGTCTGCGTTGCCCATATTGTATATAAAACCACCATGAAAAGTCGATAACTTATCGCTATCCTCTGTACGGATAGTGCACCTTAAAATTTCCTCCTCTCGTCAACCCACCAGGGGAACCATTGATAGTACTCCAGAGGATTCGCCTTTTTAAGTCCGTCGTAAGTGGCCTTGGCAAGCTCGATCACTCCCTTTTTGCGGTAGAGCTTCACTATGCCCTTTTGCTCAAGCGATTCGAGAAGACTGTCCAGCGTTTTGTCATCGATTTCGAAGATATCGGTGAAATCGGACCGGCTCATGTACAGTCCGGGATTGACCACGTAATCATCAGCGAGCGCTTTAAGAAGATCGTCTTCATTTGCGTTTGCCCGCTTCTCTACCTTTTCGTAGGTTGTGATCGGCACTTTCATTTCCTTATGCGCAACCCGCCTTCTTCCTGTCAGCTCTTTGGACATTTCCTTCATCCCGTTTTTGAAAGTAACGAGCCTCATCGCTTCCATAGTACCGCTGGATATCTCTTCCACTTTTGCGAGTTTATAGATAGTTTCCGGGAGATAGAATGGGGTAAGCCCGTCGCCGCCCATAAGTTGAATTGCGTCCCGCGCCATATCGACACAATGCTCACAGTTAAACGCCTTGACGGATGCCGCTTCCAGCGCCATATCGTAACCCTGATCGTACAGGTATGCATTGTAATAACATGCCAGTCGCGATATCTTGAATGTAATAAAGAGATCTGCAAGTTTAAACTGGTTCACCGGCATATCTGCGGTACGCTGGTCGAACTGCACTCTTCTCTGTGTGTAGGGGATAACCGTTTCGATGAGGCTGCGCATCCAGCCGGTGATCATTGCGGCAATTACCGTCCTTTCGAGGTTCACACCTTCCATCATAACCTGCCATCCCTTTCCCTCTTCACCGATCCTGTTGCTCACCGGTACCGGTACTTCAGTAAGGTCGAGCACACCGTTCTGTATTCCATCGAAGCCGCAGATCTCGTTTATTTTCTCCACGTGGAATCCGGGCATTCCTTTTTCAACTACGAAAGCGGTGAGATGCTGGTATGTGCGTTTTTTCTCCGGGTCTCTGTCCGTCAATGCATAGAGCATGTATCGTGATGCGACACCGGCAGAGACAATATATCGTTTCTTTCCGCTGATGATGTATTGATCGCCTTCGCGGCGGGCGACCGTTTCTATCGCGGCGGCGTCCGTACCTGCGAAAGGCTCGGTAATGCAGATTGCTCCTATTTCACCTCCGGCAATCCTCGGTATAAATCTTTCTTTTTGTTCTTTCGTGCCGAAAGCAAGTATCTGTCCCACGCCGCCGAGAATATTGCCGCTATAGACACGTCCTATGTTCGGCATCCGGGAAAGCTCTTCGACAGCTATGCAACCGCCGGTCGCACCCAGACCAAGGCCTCCATATTCTTTCGGCAGCATTGCCCTGGAAAAACCTTTCCTGCCTATCGCGTCGAAAATATCCCACGGAAATTCTTTTTTCCATCGCGCTTCTTCAGTCCTGGGCATAATCTCATTGGCAAACTCGTGTATATCTTGAGCGAATTTCTTCTGTTCGTCAGTCCACCAGGGGAAGGGTTCCATGAGTCGGTTCCTCCTGCTATTTAATTGAAATTATCATTTACCTGAGATGGCAAGAAGCAATTCACAGAGATCATCTGAAGTTACCGGCTGTGGTTGTGCGGTCCTCTTTGAATTTTCTTTGCCATGGTTATATATACAAAGATAAGGGCAGTCCACTAAGCGCAATCCGGCGTTTTATAGTGGCAGTAAAAACCGGTAAGATTCATCAGGCAGACACAAGTCGTGCCGGATAACGTTTATAGTACCGGCTACTTTTTATAGTCTTTTAATTCAAGATATTCCCGGTAAACTCGAAATAGAAACATGGAGTTATTGCGCTTTGATTTATTATACCTTTTTAACTATCATTACTGCAATGTTCCGTACTTGTATCTGTCCGGGTGAGTTCCACTAACCTCTGGGCAGCCCCAGACCTTTAGTGGCAATAAGGTATTTCTGTATTTCCGATGTACCGGCGGCAACTGTTGCGCCACGGGTAGCCAGGAAGAGGTGCTGTACCCATCCATGAAGAGGGGACTTCTTTTCATGTTCTCCCAGTTGACCGTAGCATCCTAAAAGGTTCATTGCCTCGCCGGCAGCGCGTTTGAGCAGACGGGTACTATAAAGCCTGGACTGTGCGGCATGCCATTCTGTGGCTGTCTTTTTGTCCTGGAGCCAGGCTATTTTGTAACACATCAGACGGCCGATCTCTGCTTCGACTCTCAGGCTGGCCAGCTTTTGCCTGTTAACCGGCCAGTCCGGATCGTTTCTTTTTTTAAGGTATTTACCTACTCTATCTATAAGGGTAAATATTACAGAGATCGGAGGTATATAGACACGCTCATAGCTTAAAAGTGTTTGTGCTACTTCCCATCCGTGGTTTTCTTCACCAAGAACGTTATCCTTATGAAATTTAGCATTATCGAAAAAGATTTCGCTGAAGTCCGGTTCATTATTCAGGTTCTTGATCGGTACGGTATCGACTCCCGGTGTTGACAGGTCGATCAGGAAAAATGTGAGTCCTCTGCTTCCTTTTGCCGAAGGGTCAGTACGTGCAAGAATGAAGATCCAGTCCGAATAGTGGGCAAATGTGCTCCACGTCTTTTGTCCGTTGATGACGTATTCGTCGCCTTTTCTTACCGCTGATGTTTTTAATGCACCGAGGTCTGATCCGGCCTCCGGCTCACTCAGCGATTCAGCCCAGAGTTCTTCACCGCGTGATATCGGTACGAGATGTTTCTTTTTTTGTTCTTCAGTCCCGTACTGGATGAGAGTAGGAGCAAGCATTTTAGCGCCGACAGCATTGAAACCGGGAGACCCCCTTCGAGCGATCTCTTCGAGGAAAATAAGGTAATCTACGAATGAATATGCTTTACCGCCGTATTCTTTAGGCCAGTTTAAAGAAAGCCATCCTTTTTCCCCGAATTTACGCGCCATGTCTTTAAATATCTGGAAGCCGTTTTCATTGGGTGCAACACAGTCATCGATCGTAGGTCCTACGTAATCTATGTAATCGGGGGGGAGTTCGGCATCAAGGAAATCTCGTACTTCCTGCCTGAATTTTTCCTGTGACTCGGTAAATGCGAAATCCATGACTCTCCTTCAGTTTATAAAAAATACGCCCTAAGTTTAATATATTTTATCAAGTGAAGGCTAATTATAATAGGAATATTCCGAAACAGGAATGGCGACATCAGTTTTTTCTTCTATATTTCTTTACTTTGTAGCAGTTGTGATAAAAATATATAATGCTTGGCGAAATCGATTATATGTGGAAGTTGCAGGAATACCGGAGCACGGTATAATTAGTGAGCGTACATGGTAAAATAATATGAGGATTACCGGTGGGACTGCCAAAGGGCAGCAACTGAAAATTCCAAAAAGCAAGCTGGTCCGTCCGACAACAGACAGGATTAGAGAAGCCATATTTTCTATGGTCGCTTCTTTCGAAGGAGCATGGGAGCGGGGTCTGGACCTGTTTGCGGGAACAGGCGCAATGGGTATTGAAGCGTTAAGCCGGGATATCGGCTGGGTTGATTTTGTTGACCAGGAACCCCGCTGTTGTGATATTATTAGGCAAAATCTGGTTAAACTTGGCTTTACAACGCGAGCCCATGTATATTGTTGTAGTGTAAATAAGGCTTTGACTTTTATCGCTGCGCAATATGACTTGATAATGATGGACCCGCCGTATGCCGATAAGACTCTTGAAAATATATTAGTTCAGTTCGATAATGCTAAATATATGAACGAGACGTCAATAATTGTTATTCCGCATACATCTCGTATGCTTCTAGCGGATAGATATGGAGGTCTATACCGTGCCAGGGAGAAACGGCACGGCGATACCTGTATATCAATATACTGTAGAGAGGGCAGCAATTGACTAAGGCACTTTATCCGGGAAGTTTTGATCCCATAACACTTGGACATCTGGACATAATTCAAAGAGCTTCCGAGTTGTTTGACAAGCTCGTTGTCGGCGTCTTCGATAAACCCAGCGATAAGCATCTTTTATTCACGACTGCGGAAAGAGTGAAGCTGGCAGAAGAGGCTACTGCCGGTATGAAAAATGTTGAAGTAACATCTTATACCAAACTAACTGTTGAATTTTGTAAAGAGATAGGCGCTAAAGTAATGGTTCGAGGTCTGCGGATGACGTCCGATTTTGAACGTGAGTTCGCAATGGGAATGATGAATAAAAAACTGGCGCGGGAAGTTGAACTGGTGTGTTTTATGGCTAGCCTTCGCTACCAGTTTCTGAGTTCCAGTTTAATGCGAGAGGTTGCTGAGTTACACGGTTCCCTGACCGATATGGTCCCTGATCATGTCGCAGAAGCTTTGAGACGAAAGTTCGGCAAGTTATCTCCATAGTTGTTATGGGAATTATAGTTATTATTTCTTCACCTGAAGATTATCTATATACTAAAATAATATATTATTCGAGGAGGTCAATTTAAATGGCTTACAAAATCACCGACGATTGTATAAGCTGTGGCGCATGCGAAGCAGAATGCCCTAATGAAGCGATAAGTGAGGGCGATACTACATACGTTATTAACCCGGCTAAATGCACAGAATGTGTCGGCGCTTATGAATCGTCCAAATGCGCCGAGGTATGTCCTGTCGATGCGTGCGTCCCCGATGCCGCGCATAAAGAAAGCAAGGATGAGCTTCTGGAGAAATGGAAGAAGCTACATCCCGGCGAAACGCCGAACGTATAGTCAGTTTTATTACACGTCATTAATCAGTGAGTGAGGTATGCCTGTGGATCGGGCTGAATGCATAGTATCAGTTCGCTACTGCGTTTTACGGTTAATTCCATAAACAGGCTTCCTCGTTCGCTGCCTGCAAGATGACATCAGTTTATCAGGTATAGCCGGAGCTTTAATCGAGAAGTTCCGGCTTTATCGGACTGATACTTTGAATAAAGCTTAATTTTATTTTGCGTCCAGTTTTTTTGCTTTTTCATAGGCCGCTATTACTGCCTGAAGCAAAAGTGAGCGAAGCCCGCCGGTTTCCAGTTGCAGGAGCCCTTCTGTAGTTGTGCCTCCCGGAGAGGTGACCATATTTCTCAGTTCAGCCGGATGTTTGCTGAGGAATTTCATGCTCCTTGCTGTACCGATAACTGTCTCCACGACAAGTTTTTCCGCTAAATTCCTGGTGAGACCTATATGGACCCCTGCGTCGGTAAGCGCCTCGATGATGAGGAAGATATAAGCAGGACCGCTTCCGCTGATCGCAGTCGCCATATCGATGTATTTTTCACCGGTCACATAGTTTTCTTCCCCGAGTGACGATAACATAGATTTTGCCATATCTTTTTGTTGCGGATTTACCTCATTTGTGGCAGTCCAGACGGTAATCCCTTCACCTATTTGAGCCGGCATGTTAGGCATTGCTCGAACAATAAAGGGATGGTTGAGCTCTTCCCGCAGTCTTTTTAAACTAACACCTGCGGCAATCGACAGAACAAGTTGTTGGGGCGAGATATGTGTAAGTTCTCCGGCGACAGTGGTGATTTCCTGCGGCTTTACCGCAAGGACGATTATATCGGAAGAAGCGATTGCATCGCTATTGCTCTCCGTAACGGTAACTCCGTAAGCCCCGGACATATGATCGCGTCTTTGCTTGCTGATATCGCTCACGATAATGTCTGTGGCACCGGCGATACCCTTGTTTATAATACTTTTCACCAGAGCTTCACACATGATACCGCCGCCGATAAAACTGATTTTCATTATTTACTCCTTTCGCCGAAGATTGCTCTTCCGATGCGCACTATTGTTGCGCCTTCCTCGATGGCAATTTCGTAATCATCGGTCATGCCCATAGAGAGATGTTCCAGTCCAAGTTCGTCACGTATTTTACGCAGTGTTCGAAAGATTGGTCGTACTTCCTCCGCATTATCGCTCAAAGGTGCAATAGTCATCAACCCCTTTACATTCAAATACGGCAATCTGCCGATATCCTTAACTGCTCCGGCAACCTCATCCGTGCTGAAGCCGCCTTTAGTCGTTTCTCCTGAAACGTTCACCTGTATCAGAACAGGCAACGGGCTCCGGAGCTGGTCATTCAATGCTATCGCCAGTTTTAACGAATCTATACTCTGTATCATATCAAAAAACATGGTTACAGGTTTTACTTTATTGGTCTGGATATGACCGATCATATGCCAGGTGACGTATGGCTTTAATCCGGAAAGCTCGCGTATTTTCTTTTCTGCCGATTGTACCCGGTTTTCCCCGAAATTTTTTATTCCACACTCATAGGCTGAAACGATAGATGTTGCTTCTACCGATTTTGTCACGGCGACGAGGGTAATGTCCCCGGGAGAGCGGTGACTGCGGTCGCAGGCTTTCTCGATTCGCAGTTGTACCGCTTTAATATTATTACTGATAGAGTCCACTGGTCTGTCCTTTGAGTATATATGTAATTACGAACGACTGTCTTATTATATGACGAAACGGGACTTTTATGCAGTATGCAAAATGTGATCGTGTTTTAAACAATGTTTTCTGTCTCTTCATAACGGAGAAATAACGTGAAATGGAACGTTATAAACTCATCAGGGTGATCATGAAAGGGAGGATTTTTTTCTGGTTGAACCGGAAAGGACTACCTTATGACTATATTTACCAGTTTCCCCGGCACGTAAATTGTTTTGACCGGTTCCTTGTTGTCAAGGTAAGCCTTTACTTTTTCGCTATTGAATGCAAGCTCTTTCGCTTCCGTTTCACTGATGGTCACCGGAACGGATATCTTATCTCTGAGTTTGCCGTTCACCTGTACTACCAGGGTTACTTCTTCTTCTTTTGCCAGTTCCGCATCCCATACAGGCCATGACCGGTTATGAATGCTGTACGATTTGCCGCTCTTCTCCCACAGCTCTTCAGCCATGTGTGGCGCAGTAGGCGCAATCATAAGAAGTAATTGTGTGATTGTATCATGCCATACAGCCGGAGAGACATTACCCTGATCGTGCACTTTACCAAGGTAATTCGTCAATTCCATAAGCGAAGCAAGCATAGTATTAAAATGAAAGCGGCTTATATCTTCAGTCACTTTCCTGATAGTCTTGTGGGACATATGAACGAGAGCTTTATCGGCTTCGGAATCCGCCTTCTTCTCCGTATATTCATCGACTACAAGGTTCCATATCCGGTTAAGCCAGCGGCTCATACCGACAATACCGTTATCATTCCATTCCCCGCCCAGTTCCCACGGCCCGACGAACATTATATAAGCGCGAACAGAATCGGCACCGAGTTCACCAACATAGATATCCGGAGTGACGACATTACCTTTCGATTTGCTCATTTTCTCGCCGCGATAAATGATCAATCCCTGGTTGAACAGGCGCAAGAACGGTTCATTGAAGTCGACAAGGCCGATATCCCTTATAGCTTTCAGGAAAAAACGTGCGTATAGCAAATGCATGGTTGCATGTTCGGCGCCGCCTGTATACAGGTCGACCGGCATCCAGTGTTTCATCTTGTCTTTATCGAACGGATAGTTGTCGACGCCCGGACTGGTATAACGGAGGAAATACCAGGAAGAGCACATAAACGTGTCCATGGTATCCGTTTCACGGCGTGCCGGTGACGAGCATTTCGGGCAAGTCGTGTGTACGAACGACTCGCAATATTTTAATGGAGATTCTCCGGTCGGTCTGAACTCGGCGTCCGGAGGCAGCAATACGGGGAGGTCTTTTTCCGGCACAGGTACAATACCGCATTTATCGCAGTAGATCATGGGAATGGGAGCGCCCCAATAACGCTGTCTGGAAATAAGCCAGTCGCGTATCCGGTATGACACCGTTCGTTTACCGATGCCTTTAGATTCCATATAATCACATATAGCTTCGAATCCTTTATCGGAAGGAAGGTTGTTGAACTGTCCTGAATTGACCATTGTCCCGTTTGCCGTATGGGCATGTTCGAGGTCTTTCCCGTCCCAGTCCGGCGGGCCGATAACCACTTTTACGGGGATATTATATTTCCGGGCGAATTCGAAGTCCCGGTCGTCATGTGCCGGTACGCCCATAACGGCGCCTGTTCCGTAGCCGGGGAGGACGTAATCCGCAATCCATACGGGCACCTTTTCTCCGTTAAGCCTGTTAGTTACATAGCTCCCCAGAAAAACGCCGGTCTTCTCCTTTTCTGTGGACGTACGTTCTATTTCAGTCAGCCGCTGAGTCTGTGCAATATATCTTGTCACTTCTTCTTTCTGTTCCGGTGTGGTAAGGAAGGGAACGAGCGGATGTTCAGGAGCGAGGACAAAGAAAGTGACACCGAATATAGTGTCCGGACGCGTGGTGAAAACACGGATTTCGTCCGTATCAACTCCTTCATGGTTCAGTGCAAAAGAGATTTCCGCACCTGTGCTTTTTCCTATCCAGTTCTTCTGCATGATTTCGATGCGTTCTGGCCAATCGATAGAGCTATAGTCGAGCAGTTCTTCGGCGTATTTGGTGATCCTGAAAAACCATTGTTCAAGCGATTTACGGATGACTCCGGTATTACATCGCTCGCATAGACCGTCGGCTGTTACCTGTTCGTTGGCAAGGACCGTCTGGCATTTCGGACACCAGTTGACCGGTGCAGTTCCCCTGTATGCAAGTCCTGCCTCATATAGCTTTAGAAAGAACCACTGCGTCCATTTATAATATCCGGGAAGACAGGTGATCACTTCCCGGTTCCAATCGTAAATAGCACCTATGCTGCGGAGCTGTTTACGCATATTTTGCACGTTGTTCATCGTCCAGGTATAAGGATGAATACCCCTGCTTATTGCTGCGTTTTCGGCCGGTAAACCGAAGGCATCGAAGCCGATGGGGTGGAGTACATTGAATCCCTGCATGCGCTTGAATCTGGCATAGACATCTGAAGGCGCCATTGCGTACCAGTGGCCTATGTGAAGGTCTCCTGATGTATAGGGAAACATCGTCAATGCGTAAAACTTGGGGCGGGTATCGTTATCGTTGACTTCGTAGATGCGATCTTCCGACCACTTTTGCTGCCACTTTTTTTCTATTTCTTGCGGATTGTATTTCGGGATTGCGTTCATAATAGGCTGAATTTTATCCTGTGCACTGAGTCCCGTCAACTCGATATGCCGTGCCGGGTACGGCCAGCTATGTATTATAGCATGTATCGTGCCGGGCAGTATCGGGATGGCTGCGGCTATTGTATAATCGATAAAAGCGGAAATATAAATTATGGAGGCATAGATATGCAAGGTATTATGCGATTTATAGCAAATCCGTTATTCATGTGGCTCTTCGGAGCATTCGGGGATGCTCTGGTGATTATCAGTATTATCCTTGCCGTCAAACAGACAACGCTTGGCGGATTGTCTCCTGTCGTATGGTTGTTGTTTGCTATAATATGCTATATAACTATGATATGGGTTGTCGCAGTACGTATACTTGTGACGTTGGAAAACCGGTTGGAACGTCATGCAGAATGATATATAAATATTTTTACTTTTAAATTATGGAACAACAGAAATTTGACTCATTAGTATTACAGGCGTTAGAGGCATTACCTGAAGAGTTTCGGGATAAGCTTGAAAATGTCGATGTTGTGGTTGAGGACTGGCCCAGTGTCGCACAATTGAAGCGTTTAAACTTGAGGAGCAGGAGCCAGCTATTAGGGTTATACGAAGGAGTACCCCGAACGACAAGAGGTCAGGGCTATAATCTGGTTTTGCCTGATAAAATTACCATATTCAAGGAACCTATCGAGATGATATGCCGTACAGAAAAGGATATCGAGGTTGAGATCGGTAAAGTGGTAAAACACGAAATAGCACATCATTTCGGTATAGGAGATGACACATTAAGGCGGATAGAGCGCGGTCGTAACGGATAGCATGTCCTGCCCTGTAAAACGGGCATGCTCCCGTTAAAGAAATGGTGCCCGGCCGGGCAAGCGCCTGTCTATGAGCGGCTGAGAGCTTTTGTTTTACTATTTGTGCCCAGGGGCAGTGTAAAGTAGAAAGTCGATCCGTTGCCTCTTTTCGATTCCACCCATATTTTCCCTCCGTGGACCTCTACCAGCCTTTTACACACGAGAAGTCCGAGTCCCGCTCCTTTCACGGGAGCGAAGTGGGATTCTACTACGCGCTGGAACGGTTCAAAAAGCTTTGATAGGCTGTGTGAAGGAATGCCGATACCGTGGTCTGTTACCCCGAACGTAATTTCCTTTGTATCCGCCCTGGTGAATATCCGGATGGTCGTTCCTTTTCTTGAGTACTTTGCTGCATTCTCAATGATGTTATAAAGGATAAGGTCCAGGCGTACCCGGTCGGCATAAAGCCGGGGCATATTTTTTACCAGGGCAATATGAAACCGGTGCTCATTATATTCGTGTTTTATCCTGTTTACCACCTGCTTGACGACGTCTTCGATGTCGATCTGCTCAGTATCGAGCATAAGACGCTGGGACTGTAGCCGCGAAAGTTCAAGCAGGTTCGATACCATATGATACAATGCCTCCGCTTCCGTGACCGTAATCTGCAGAAGCTGTTTCTTTTTATCCGGCGGGAGCCTGTCGTCGTCACTCAACGCTGTTTTTGTTGCTCCGATAATTACAGTAAGAGGGCTGCAAAGCTGGTGCGATACCAGGCCGATAAATTCATCCTTCAACTGGTCCACTTTTTTACGTTCTGTGACATCACTGAGATAAATTATGGCCTGTTTCAACGTACCGTTCTCATCGTACATAGGCACCTTTTTTGACAGCATTGTAAGCGTATGGTTATCCTGTCCGCTAAGTTCCAGGTCGATATCCCGATCGATGTCCCATTCGGGAAGTGAGACCCAGTCATTAAGCGCTTCATCTCCCCTGTTGGCGAGCAGATCATAGACATGTTTACCTCTTACTTCTTTTTGACTGAACCCTGTCAGATCGCAAATGCAGGGGTTGCAGTCTGTTATTTGCCCGTTTGTATCTATAGAAATAATGCCATCGGGGCAGTATTCTACGAGTGTACGATATTTCACCTCAGATTCTTTTAATGCTTCTTCCATTCGTTTGCGTTCTGTGATGTCCCGAATAACGCTCAATATTAGTTCCTTACCGCCTGACTTAATAATGCGCGAATTCACCTCCACAGGAATCCTTGTTCCATCTTTTCGTATGTGGACACTCTCGAACGAACAGTTTTTCATTTTGTTCAATTTGTAGTCCACTTCACGTTTTAACGGGAGACATTCCGGAGCAGCTATATCGTATGTTTTCATGCTCATTAATTCTTCTTTTGAATACCCCCGAGATTTATAGGCGATTTTATTTGTATAAATGAAATTATTTTCGAAGTCCCCTAAAAAGATAGAGTCCGTGGCGTTGTCCAGGATTGTAGCTTTCAGCGTGAGTTCTTCTTCAATTTTTTTACGTTCGCCAATATCGCGGGAAACGCTCAGGATATAATTTTTTTCATGTGACTCGATCATGCGGGAATGGGTTTCAAGTTGTATCCTCGAACCGTCTTTGGCAACATGAACGCACTCGAAATAACAATGCTTCTTTTTTTTCAATAATGCGTCTACTTTGTGTCGTAAAAG
>CAZAIO010000066.1:0-15509 GCA_964485235.1 uncultured Dehalococcoidales bacterium | reverse complement strand
AAGGAAGCACGGACAGATTAATGCTTATTTTCCGTTTTATTTCCTCCGGATCATAATCGGAAACTGATGTCCCTTCATCCACTTTACCAAGGCGGCTTGTTGCCTTTGCATTATGAAGCATCACTTCCGCAAGAGATGTCTTACCCGAACCTGAATGAGAAAGCAAGACGATGTTTCTAATTTTTTCTGATCCTAAATGGTGCACTTAACATACCTCATTTCTAATACTATTTATCGTTTTACAACGCATTGGAATTGTAACAATGTCCCCGTCCAATCGTCAATATGGTTCTGATATAAATATATCTGAGTTTTATCTATGTTACTGCTATGTTATAATGAGTTCACCTTTTATTGTATCATAAGTCAGTCATTTTATTTTTACGCTATGAAGTTAACCCGCGATGACGTTAAACATATTGCACTGCTTGCAAGACTCGGACTTACCGATGACGATATCGATAAATTCCGTGTCCAGCTATCGGTAATACTGGACAACTTCGAAATACTTAAAAAAGTTGATACTACCGATATCGAACCTACTGCACAATCTATAGCCCTGAAAAACGTATTCAGAGAGGACGAGTCCGAACAATCATACAAGGTGGAAGATGTGCTTGCCAATGCCCCGCAGCAAGATGACAATTACTTCAAAGTACAGGCAGTCCTGGAATAAACTATGACTCAACTGAACCTGCTTACAATTTCAGAGGCGCATAAACTCTTACAGAAAAAAGAGATTTCTTCCGTTGAATTAACGAAGAGCTGTCTGGAACGTATTGAGTGGGTAGATAGCAGTCTCCATGCATGTGTCACTATCTGCAGCGACCATGCAATTTCACAGGCAAAAAAAGCTGACCGATCTTTATCCGATAAGAGCTCAGGGCCATTGACAGGAATCCCCGTCCTCGTTAAAGATAATATGTGCACAACGGGTATCCGGACCACATGCTCATCGAAGATGCTGGAAAACTTCGTTCCCCCTTATAATGCAACCGTAGTTGAAAAACTCAATCATGAAGGGGCTGTTATTCTTGGCAAAACAAATATGGACGAGTTCGCCATGGGTTCGTCGACTGAAAATTCTGCCTTCTTCCCGTCGCGGAACCCGTGGGACCTCGAACGTGTCCCCGGTGGAAGTAGCGGTGGCTCCACCGTTGCAGTAAGTGCAGATGAATGTATTTACGCTCTCGGCTCGGATACGGGAGGGAGCATCCGCCAACCTGCCGGTTTCTGCAGCGTAGTCGGCATGAAGCCGACATATGGTCGGGTGAGCCGCTTCGGGCTCGTCGCTTTCGCAAGTTCACTGGACCAGATCGGCCCCATTACAAAGAATGTTACCGATTGTGCGTTCGTCTTGAAAGCGATCGCCGGACACGATAAACGGGACTCTACATCAGCCCCTCAACAGGTACCGGACTATACAGCAGCCCTTATTCCCGAACTCAAGAATGTGCGTATCGGCATACCGAAAGAATATTTTGTTCAGGGAATACAGGACGAAGTAAAAGATAGTATCTATAATGCAATAAAGAGGCTCGAAGAGCTTGGCGCAACGGTAACCCGGGATGTTTCATTGCCGCACACCGAATACGCACTTGCTTCATATTATATACTGGCACCTTCCGAGGCTTCGGCAAATCTGGCCCGTTACGATGGATTCAAATACGGATTTTCACATCCTGAGATCAGCAATATGTGGGAAGCTATGGAAAAGACGAGAGAACACGGCTTCGGTGCAGAGGTAAAACGGCGGATCATGCTGGGAACTTATGCTCTTTCTGCCGGTTACTACGACGCATATTACCTTAAAGCACAGAAAATCAGGACGGTGATCAGACAGGAATTCGATGAAGCATTCAGTAAGTTCGATGCGCTTGTCACTCCTACTTCCCCTACTGTTCCCTTTAAAATAGGAGAAAAAGTCGACGATCCGATACAGATGTATTTAAGTGATGTATGTACGCTCCCAATCAATATCGCAGGACTTCCTGCTATCTCCATACCGGCCGGTTTTGCCGGCGGATTGCCTATCGGTATGCAGATTATAGGCAAACCTTTCTCAGAGGAAATCCTGTTACGCATCGCTTTCGCATACGAACAGGCTACAGATTGGCACAACAGAAAACCGCAGATTTAGATGATATTATCGTAAAACAATACGATCCGATATCATAATCTATACAAACCATTCTTCTCTTTCCATTGATGGTATCGTGTTTTATACATAATATAAAATATTGCAGTAATATCGTTCAATAATGTATGATGAGTCCCATACTTTTCAATAAGGGAATAATTTTATCAGGGGCTTTATTCTTTTGGTACGATGAGGAGGAATGCACATGATTAAACAGATATGTGAAGTACTGGAGCAGGATGCGAGACTGACTCCGGAAAAAATCGCGACACTTACAGGTATTCCTGTTGCCGATGTGAAAAAAGAAATCGCTAAAGCAGAAAAAGAGAGGATTATTCTCACATATAAAGCGATAATCAACTGGGCAAAGCTGGGTGATGAGACTGTACGTGCTATAGTGGAAGTTAAAGTTGCACCGCAGCGCGATGTCGGTTTCGATGCAATCGCGGAACGTATTTATCGATTTCCTCAGGTGCGCTCGGTCTACCTTGCATCCGGCACATACGACCTGGCAATTATCGTGACAGGTAAAACCATGCACGATGTTGCTGTCTTTGTATCCGAAGAACTAGCCCCGCTCGATACCGTTCAGGGTACGGTAACTCACTTTATTTTAAAGAAATACAAAGAAGACGGTGAGATATTTGAAGGAAATGAGGGAATTAAACGTATTCCCATATCTCCATAATCTCCAACTCTAAAAGAAAATACTCAGGAATTAAATGTGACGTCAAGCGGTTCTAATCATATAAAATGTGAAAGAAAAATAATCGCCGATAGAATTAGCAATGTATCGCCTTCCGGCATACGTAAATTTTTCGAGCTTTCCTCTTCTGTGGAAGATATTATCTCTCTCGGCGTCGGTGAACCTGACTACGTAACGCCGTGGTACATCCGGGAAGCCGCCATCCAATCACTGGAAAACGGCTTTACAATGTATACATCCAACCAGGGTCTCATTGAGCTCAGGGAAGCAATTGCCCGGCAACTACAGGAACGGCACGGCTTGAATTATGATCCGGCAACACAGATTCTCATCACGGTGGGCGTAAGTGAAGGTCTTGATTTGGCACTCCGGACTGTCATCAATCCCGATGAAGAAGTAATAATGCCGGACCCCTGCTATGTTGCATATCCCGCCAGTACTGTACTTTCCGGCGGCATTCCGGTAAGAGTACCGATTACCGAAAAGAATGATTTCAAGCTCCTTGTAGAAGATATCGAACAGAGAATCACAAAAAAAACGAAGGCAATTCTTTTCGGCTACCCGGCAAACCCTACCGGGGCTGTTATGTCAAAAGAAGAGCTAACGCAAATAGCGGAACTCGCCAAACAATATAATTTACTCGTCATCTCCGATGAGATTTATGAACGTCTTACATATGAAAATGAGCACACCTGTGTCGCCAGTCTCCCCGGCATGCAGGAACATACGATATTGCTGAACGGTTTCTCTAAGGCATTTGCCATGACCGGATGGCGCCTGGGCTATGTTGCAGCATCAGCTGAAATAATCGAAGCTATGACAAGGGTCCACCAGTATACAATGCTCTGCGCACCGATAGCTGCTCAATATGCAGCGCTTGAGGCAGTGAAGAGGGAAAGCGACGAGGTCGACAAGATGGTCAACGATTACAACCATCGACGCAGGTTTATGGTTAACGGCCTAAGGGAAATAGGTCTGTCCTGCTTTGAACCTAAAGGCGCTTTTTACGCATTCCCCTCGATAAGTGTTACGGGAATGGAATCGGAAGAATTCGTCGAAAAATTGCTTATGGAAGAAAAAGTAGCGGCAGTGCACGGATCCGCTTTCGGAAAGCACGGAGAGGGCTATATTCGTTGTTGCTATGCCACTTCTCTACAGGATATAGAAATAGCTCTGGAGCGAATGGGCAGGTTTATTAAAAAATACCGTATTAAATAGAGAACGAAGAGCGAATTTCATCAACCCCTGCTTCACGGGACTATATTTTCAAAGTATAAAATCCTCAACCGGACATTTTCTGCACATACAAATAATAATAATAATAATGCAGTTAATGTTATTAAGGGTAAGCTCTACAGAATATCCGGTATCAAACAGAGTTATTCACGCGGAGGATGTATAAGACCCATATTGCGCTTTACTTCTTCAAGCGTATCTACAGCTATTACCTTGGCTTTTTTAGCTCCATCGGCAATTACATCGGCAATAAAGTCTTTCTGAGAGGCAAGTTCCGCTCTTCTCTCGCGAAAAGGCTGGAGTTCAGCATTTATTCCGGCAGCCAGTAACTTTTTACAATCAACACAGCCGATACCGGCAGAACGGCATTGCGTATCGATTTCATCAGTCCGTCCGGAATTAAAAAAATGGTGCAGGCTGAATACATTACATACTTCGGGATGTCCCGGATCAGAACGATATTGTCGCGCCGGGTCTGTCACCGCGGTCATAACCCTTTTATAAGTTTCTTCAGGAGTGGACGCAAGCTCAATATGATTATCATAGCTTTTGCCCATTTTTTGATTTCCGTTCAAACCAACGACGAGCGGATGAGAAGTGAGTTTTGCCTGAGGTTCATAGAAAGTGGGACCAAAAAATCCGTTAAAACGTCGGGCAATTTCACGTGCCAGTTCAAGATGCGGCAACTGGTCCTCACCCACTGGTACAACTTCAGCCTTATACAATACAATATCGGCGGTCATGAGTACTGGATAACCAACGAGTCCGTAATTGACGTTTTGCGGCTGTGTCCTCGCCTTTTCTTTAAAGGTCGGCACCCTCAATAACCAGCTTAGAGGAGTTACCATACTGAGCAAAGTATGCAATTCCATCACTTCAGGGACATCGGACTGGACGAACAGGATACTTTTTTGCGGATCAAGCCCTGCTGCTAGCCAGTCAAGCATCATCTCATGGATATTTTCCTGAAGCTTGTTCGTCTCTTCCAGGCTTGTCAATGCGTGAATGTCTACGATACAGTAGACGCAATTATATTCTTCCTGTAAAGCGACGTAATTTTGGATTGCACCCAGGTAATTGCCAATATGTTGTCGGCCCGTAGGTCTGGCACCGGAAAAGACACGTTTTTTCATTTTGCAACGATGCAGTTTACCATAAATTTATATTCATTGCCAATGTTTATTAACGGTTAAAGTAGTCATAGAAATACTACATATGTTCGGGAGCATTCATTCCCATCATATGTAATGTATTCGCAAGCACAATCATTGCTGCTTTCACCAGTTTCATCCTTGCCGCACTTAATGCATCATTTTCAGAAACCACTCTACACTGCTTATAAAAACTGTGAAATGCGGTAGCAAGGTCTTTTGCATAGTAGGGGAGATATTGCGGCTCCAGAGTATCTGCAATCAGTTCAACTGTTTCAGGTAATGTAATCATCTGACGGATAAGCGCAAGTTCCGGTTCCTCGGTAATAAGAGATACATCTCCGCCTTTATACTCGATGCCACGTTCATCCGCCACCCTGATGATGCTCGCAATTCGAGCATGTGCATATTGCACATAGTAAACAGGATTATCAGCCGACTGTTTCTTTGCGAGTTCCATGTCGAAGTCCATCTGGCTGTCAGCAGAACGTGAAAGAAAGACAAAACGACATGCGTCGAGGCCGACTTCGTCTATCACTTCACTGAGGGTAATCATGTCACCACTCCGTTTCGACACCCTTACCACATCATCACCTCTCCGTAAAGTTACCAGTTGATAAATGAGGATTTTCAGTCGCTCCGGGTCGATACCGAGAGCGTTTAACACAGCTTTCATTCTCGATACATGTCCCTGGTGGTCAGCTCCCCATATATCGATTACACGATCGAAACGACGCTCTACGAATTTGTTGTAATGATAAGCGATATCAGAGGCAAAATAAGTAGGCGTACCATCACTGCGTATCAAAACGTTATCTTTATCCTCACCAAGAGCCGAGGAAGTGAACCACACGGCATCGTCCTTTCCCGCTACATGACCGTTATCTTCCAGTAACTTCATTACCTTATGGAACAGACCGCTTTTAAAAAGCTCCTTCTCGCTGAACCATGAGTCAAATTGCACCCCCAACGCTTCAAGGCCTCCTTTTATCGCCTCTATCATCTTCTGCATGCCCAGCATGCCCAGTTCTTGTTCTGCGTTATCATTCGATTCCAGAAATCGCCTTCCTTCGCTTGCAATAATCTCCCGTGCCAGGTCTACCATATAACTTCCCATATAACCGTCATCCGGCATGGATGCATCAACTCCGAGTCCCTGTTTATATCGTGCGAACAGTGAGCGGTTGAACGCGTCGAGCTGGCTCCCTGCATCATTTATATAATATTCCTTTTTCACCTGAAATCCTGCTTTGCCAAGCACATTAGCAAGCGTGCTCCCCAGGACAGCTCCCCTTCCATGTCCTATATGAAGAGGTCCCGTGGGATTTCCGCTTACAAATTCGATCTGTACCGCTCTGTCATTTCCAATATCTATCGCACCATATGTATCACCTGCATCGAGAATGTGCTCTACCTGCTGCGCCAGCCAAACCGGACTAAGCACGAAATTGATAAAACCGGGAGCAGCGATGTCAACTCGTTCGATCTCCGTCAATTCCGGCATATTTTCCACTATTTTCTTCGCAATCGCTGCCGGAGACATTGACAATGCGGATGCCAGTTTAAGCGGCAAGCTCGACGCATAATCGCCATGCCCCGATTTTTGAGGACGTTCGATAATTATTTCAGGTAGTTCTATGCTTTTGAATATTCCTTCGTCCTGCGCTTTTATTATCGCCTGCGTTATCGCACCGGCCAGTTTCCGTTTAATTATCACTCACTTAACTCCATTCACCTTTATCAGGCCATATTCTGGACAATTCATGTAACAGTAAAAGATGCTCGGGATTATTGAAATCAGGATCGCTTTTAAAAATAGCGATCGCTTCATTTCGTGCCTCTTCAAGAATTTGAATATCCGTCAACTTCGCCATTCTCAGTTCCGGCAGGCCGCTTTGCCGTGTACCGAAGAACTCGCCCGGCCCTCGTAACTCAAGGTCTTTTTCGGCAAGTTCAAAACCGTTTCGTATTTCTTCGAGATATTTCAAGCGTTGTCTTCCCTCTTCCGATGCCATCCCCGATAAAAGCAGGCAATAACTCGGTTTGCTGCCTCGTCCCACTCTACCGCGAAATTGATGAAGTTGCGAAAGTCCAAACCGGTCAGCCGCTTCAATAAGCATCACCGTGGCATTCGGAATATCAACGCCCACTTCCACTACCGGTGTCGATACAAGTATATCCAGTCCTCCATCGCGGAAATTCTGGATCACTTCATCTTTTGTATCGGCGGGCATTCGACCGTGAAGCAAACCAAGTCTTAAATCTGGAAACACCTCGTTTGAAAGATACTCGTACTCTGTCACCGCTGCTTTAGCTTCTATTGCTTCCGATTCCTCTATAAGCGGGCATATTATAAAGGCCTGTTCACCATTACGTACTCTGTCCCTGATAAACCCGTACGCTTTATAACGGTTTTCCTGTGCTACCCATCTTGTTTTAATGACCTGCCGCCCCGGAGGCAATTCGTCGATTATGGAAAGGTCAAGGTCACCGTAAAGCGTCAGCGCCAGAGTACGCGGTATCGGTGTTGCAGTCATCACCAGCATATGAGGATTATACCCTTTCTGACGCAGCGCCGACCGTTGTAACACGCCAAAACGGTGCTGCTCATCGATAACCACCAGGCCCAGATTACTGTACTCAACATCTTCCTGTATAAGCGCATGCGTACCGATGACGATGTCTACCGCTCCCCCTTTGATCTTATCCCGTAAAACAGACTTTTCTTTTTCGCTTAAACTTCCGGTAAGTAAGCAAGTCCGTACGGGAAAAGAAAGCAGTCCGTTAAAACTGAAAATACCTCCCGTTTCATTCTTTTCCTCACTCGAACGGGAAAGCAATGCACGCAGCCCGGCAAAATGCTGTTCCGCCAGTATCCCCGTCGGTGCCATTAAAGCACCTTTAAATCCGTTTTCAACCGCTGCCAGCAAAGCAACAAAAGCGATAATCGTTTTACCACTCCCCACTTCTCCCTGAAGAAGCCGTGCCATCGGTCTCGTCTGCTTCATATCATAGAGTATTTCACCCAGCACACGTCTCTGCGCATTCGTTAATGGAAAAGGGAGGGAGTCGAGAATTTTATCGTACATTGCCTTATTAATAACAATCGACCGTCCCGGCTGGTCTTCCTGCCACTTACGTTTATTTCTCATAGCTCCCAGTTGAATAAAGAAAAGCTCATCGAAAGCCAGGCGTTTTCTTGCCCGCGCCATAGTATCGTAATCATCCGGAAAATGAGCCTGCTGGATTGCTCCTGGAAGATCAAGCAAACCGTATTTCCTTTTAATTGTTTCCGGCAGATAGTCTCTAGCTTTGAACGACCATTTGTCTACTGCTGTTTTTACCAGGCTTCTCACCTGACGTGAATACAGACCTTTTGTCAAAGGATAAACCGGTACCAGTCTGCCTGTATGGATAAGTTCCTGTTCGTTCACAATTTCCCACTCGGGAGACTCGAATACTTTTTGACCTTTAAATATGCTGCATTTTCCGCTTAATACCACTAAATTGTTAGTAGCAAACCTTTTTGCCAGGTATGGCTGGTTAAACCATACGGCTCTTATATTACCTGTTTCATCTCCGAGGGTAGCTTCAGTACCCATCTGTCCGCCCAACCGGACTGTTCGTGCTTCCCATACTGTAGCTATTACTGTCTGTTCACCGGCGTCTTCAGTAAAGCTCAACTCTGATATCTTCTTTCTCTGACTGTAATCTATATGTCGACGGGGGAAAAAATAAAGAATATCCCGAATCGTTTTCACGCCCAGTTTGGAAAATTTTTCGGCAGTCCCTGCCTTTATTCCACTGAGCGTTTCCAGCGGCAGGTCCAGGCTATTGCTCACCTCCGGGACATAGCGGACTTTCCGGACTGTCTTCCCGGTAGTACGCCCTTTCGATATGCTCAGTTCGTTAAGCCATTTCGCCAAATCTCGCGCCCATTGTTCGCGCTTTGCATGGTTCCATTCACTATATTTTGTATTATCTAATTGAAGTTCCTTGAATCGTTTTAACAACTCCGGTGATTTTACTTCGGACACAAAATCCTGCGACCATTTATTTAAATACCTGTCGAGCCCCCCAATTACGGCGGTATTTGTAAAACCTCGCTGATATTCAATTTTAAGGATTGTACGAAGAGTCTCGACGTCTATAGCAGCAGTCTTAATCATATATACCTTATGGTGTGTATATTTCAAATTTTTTCTATTATAGTCACAAATCGACCATGAGATACAAGATAATATTATGTCTACTTGATATCCATACTAATATATTAAAATAAAGTATCCAGTTTATTGGCATGTATTTATAATTCAAATATTTAAAGGTCGATCAATAATTATTCAGGTCGTGAACAATTTCCAGACGTTGAATAACAGGAAACATTAATACACTTCAGAAGTAGACTGTACGGATTCGATTACCGGTTACTATCGCTTACGGGATATAAGAATATATATTTATATTGAATTTTCCGGTAAGACCGGCGAATATAACTCTCTACTCCAGTGAAATAATGTAATCATAGTGCGGTTGGCCGCCGTGGACCAGCTCTACTTGCTTTCCCGGATATGTTTTATTTATCTCATTAACGACATTGGCAGCCTGCTGCTCATCAACGTCATTTCCATAATAAAGCGTTATTACTTCCGATGATTGTACGTCTATTTTTTCAAGCGACTTGAAGAGAACATCGTCCACCTTGTCACCCGCAGCTACAATTTCGTCGTCGTTAACGATACCTATAACCTGACCTTCTTTTATCTTCAGACCGTTCAATTTTGTAGAACGTACGGCCCTGGTTATTTCCAGCGTTTTAATAACTTCCGCCGCAGTTTGCATCGCTTTTACATTTTCTTCGAGCGCACCCTCATAATTGAAAGCCAGCAATGCGGCAATTCCCTGCGGTAAAGTTTTTGTCGGAATCGCCACAACCGTCTTAGAAGTTAATTCTTGTACCTGCGAGGCAGTGAGAACGATATTTTTGTTGTTGGGCAACACTATAACCCGGTCTGAAGGGGCCGCTTCCACCGCTTCGAGTATTTCGCGTACACTTGGATTCATTGTTTGTCCACCGTTCACCACCGCCGATGCACCCAAACTCTTGAACACCTCTTTCATTCCTTCCCCTGCCCCCACTGCAATCACTGCTATGTCGACAGTCGGAACTTTTTCCTGCTGCATCTCGACAAAGCTTTCGTGTTGGTCGTCCATATTTTGAATTTGAATATGATGCAATGTACCCAGGGAAGTCGCAAAGCGTAAGATATTGCCCGGATCATATGTATGAACATGCACCCTGACAGCCGCAGCATCACCCGCCACCACCAGTGATTGTCCTTTTCCTTCTAATTTACCTCTGATTTTATCCGGGCTAAGGTTCTGTCCGATAAGTAAAAAGTTCGTACAATAGCCGTATGGTTCCTCTTTTTCAATATTGAGCTGTGGCGCTTTTGCAGTGACTGGTATGTTTGCAGCAATTATCTTCGGTTTATTATATTGCATTGCCTCCATCTCACCTTTCAAATAACGTAACGCGCCTTCCAGCAGAATATAGAGCCCCTGTCCCCCCGCATCAACAACACCTGCTTCTCTTAATACAGGAAGCAACAAAGGAGTCCTTGCAACTGAGTCTCTAGCCTCATTTACCGCCGCTTCCATGACTACCGTCAGGTTATGCGCATTATCTTTTGCCGCTGTTTCCGCAGCACTTGATGCTTCGCGAATCACCGTCAGTATTGTACCTTCCGCCGGTTGCGATAATCCCTTGTACGCCGTATGCGACGCTTCAATCAAAGCGATAGCCCAATCGCTACCGGTAATTGTGTCTTTTCCCTCCAGACCTTTAGCCAGGCCTCGAAAAAACTGGGATAAAATGACTCCTGAGTTTCCGCGTGCCCCCATCAACGCACCCTGTGCCATCGCTTTCGAAACTTCTGTCACACCCAGTCCAGAGGAGCGGTCAGCTTCCTCAAGGGTGGACCGAAGTGTCAGAAGCATGTTTGTTCCCGTATCTCCATCGGGAACAGGAAAAACGTTTATCGCATTTATATCAGATACACTTTTTTCCAACCAAACACTGCCGGCAGCAAACATTTCTTTTAACTCACGCCCGCCAGCAGAAACAATATTTGCCATTTTTCTCCTTTGATTAATTTAGCAATTGTGTTATCATTTTACTACTTTTGTCAAATCCAACTTATATGATGGGAGGAACAAACTTGGCCCGTATATGTGACCTGTGTGGGAAAAGAATTCGTTTTGGAAATAAAGTGAGCCACTCTAAGCAACATACAAGAAGAAGCTGGCTTCCAAATATTCAACGTGCTACACTGACGATTGACGGACAAACAAAACAGATGAGTGTATGTACCCGCTGTCTGCGTACTCATCAAAAACCGGCACGTTAAACCGATTCCTTTCTTAATCTAATATTACTTGCTCCTCGCTTGATATTATCGTAGTTTGGAGGGTATTCGTGCCCCGTAAACTACGCCCTGATATTGGTTATGGGCTATCCGGTTCTTATCTTTCATTCCGGCAATAAATGTATAACCACCGGTTACAGCTTTTTCTTCGCTTTCTCTATGGCATCCGTAACCCGTCTGGATGAAGTACCGCCATAGCTATCCCGATCAGCGATAGAGGATTTTACGCTTATCTTACGAATATCTTCTTCAAAAAACACCGAGAACTGCCGGTATTCTTCCAATTCAAGCTGGTGAAACTTCTTCTTCTGCTCTATAGCATATTTTACCAGATTACCTACAATAGCATGTGCCTGTCTGAACGGGACTCCTTTTTTAGCAAGATAGTCCGCTATGTCGGTCGCCAGATTGTAATTCCCGTCAGTACAATTAAACATACGGTCCCTGTCGACCATCATCGTTAACACAACATTCCGGAACAATTCCAGACATGCATTCAGTGTATCGACTACATCAAACAGCGGTTCCTTGTCTTCCTGAATATCACGATTATATGCCAGGGGAAGGCCTTTCATAGTCGTCAGCAGTCCCAGAAGGCTTCCGAATATCCTTCCGGTCTTCCCTCTTATTAACTCCACCACATCAGGGTTCTTTTTCTGCGGCATAATACTGCTGGTTGTTGTATAAGCATCGTCAAGTTCAATAAATCCGAATTCCGAAGACGACCATATAACAAGCTCTTCCGCCAATCTGGACAAGTGCATTATAGTTATAGCAGCGGCAGCCTCATATTCGAGAATGAAATCGCGATCGGACACTGCATCCATGCTGTTATCGCTCACTTCCGCAAATCCCAACTCTTTCGCTACAAAGTCCCTGTCTATCGGGTACGTTACTCCTGCAAGTGCACCGCTACCGAGAGGCATTACATCCGTACGTTTCAAGCAGTCGGTAAATCTCATCTTATCGCGCTGCAGCATCTCAAAATAAGCAAGAAAATGATGTGCGAAAAGGACGGGTTGCGCCTGCTGCAAATGGGTATAGCCGGGCATAATCACATCGAGATTTTCTTTCGCTATATTTAACAGGGCCTGTTGCATACTCCGTATATTCTCGACGGTTTTGTCAATCGATTCCTTAACGAAGAGACGCATATCCAGCGCAATTTGATCGTTCCGTGAACGGGCAGTATGGAGCTTGCCGGCTACATCTCCGATTAACTCATGGAGACGTTTTTCAATATTCATATGAATATCTTCGAATTTAAGTGCGAACTCGAAGTTGCCGTCGGCTATTTCTTTCGCAATAGATTCAAGGCCGGAGATGATTTTATCCGCCTCTTCCCGCGAAATTATTTTTTGACGGGAAAGCATCCGCGTATGCGCGATGCTGCCGTCGATATCCTGTTTGTATAACCGTCGGTCAAATGGAATGGAAGCAACAAAGCTTTCAACGGCTTTGTCCACATCTTTTTGAAACCTGTTGCGCATATTTTTTTCAGGCTTACCGGTCATAATAGACTATGCTCCTCGCCGATATATTATGTTCACTCACTTAAAATAGCGCATCACTATTAAAATAGCCGAAACAAGACAATCTTTCTACTACCAGTCATAGTATACCGGATATGCTTTAACCTGAATACGGCTATATACTTTACTTATTTGTATTGTCTTTATTTTCTCTCTGTATCTTTGTCTGTATCCTTGCAGGAAGACCCCATATATGAATAAATCCGGGAGATGCGCTCTGATCAAACACATCGCCTTCATCATATGTAGCAAGGCTTAAATCATAAAGGGAAAACGGAGACTTTCTGCCTACCACCATACAGGTGCCTTTGTGAAGTTTCACCCTCACCATTCCTGTCACATAGCGTTGTGTGCTCGTAATGTATGCTTCCAAGTCGTTACGGTGAGCGGTAAACCACAGCCCATTATAAATGAGGTCTGCATATTCGGTCGATATTTTATCTTTTAAACGTAACTGCTCTCTGGATAACGTCATACTTTCAAGTGCTTTATGGGCCTGAATTATCAGAAGCCCAGCAGGAGCTTCATATATTTCGCGTGATTTGATCCCTACTAACCTGCTCTCAATGTGATCGATCCTCCCGAAACCATGCTTGCCTGCCAGTTCGTTGAGACGCTGTACCATCATTATCCCATCAAGCGTCTCCCCGTTAAGCCTTACCGGTATTCCCTTTTCAAAGCTTAATTCCAGATATTCAGGTTCATCGGGGGTATCTTTTATAGGCTTTGTCCATTTAAATGCATCGTCCGGCGGTTCTACCCACGGATCTTCAAGGACACCGCACTCTATACTTCTGCCGTACAGATTTTCATCGATCGAATAAGGACTTGAAACCGTTATTGGAATCGGAATGCCGTTTTTTTCGGCATATGC
This sequence comes from uncultured Dehalococcoidales bacterium, assembly GCA_964485235.1. Taxonomy (GTDB): domain Bacteria; phylum Chloroflexota; class Dehalococcoidia; order GIF9; family UBA5629; genus CAZAIO01. Next base: position 1,442 of record CAZAIO010000066.1, on the reverse strand, counting down.
TATCGTCTGTTCACGCGTCATTCCCCATTCCCGTGCCGGTGCAATTATCTTTAAATCAGGCGCAAGTGCATTCACACTCACATCGAAACGTACCTGGTCATTACCTTTCCCGGTGGACCCGTGAGCAACGGCGGTAGCGCCTTCTTTCCTCGCTACGTCTACCTGCAGTTTTGCCATGAGGGGTCTGCCAAGTGCTGTTGCCAGCGGGTACTGCCCTTCATATAAAACATCAGCCTGTAAAGCAGGATAAAGGTAGTGTTCGACAAATTCCTTTCTTGCATCCATTACAATTGCGTTTACAGCACCTACGTTCAACGCCTTCTGTTTTATTTTTTCCAGGTCAGCAACACCACCGATATCTACCGTAAACGCAACCACATCCATCTTATATTTATCCGCCAGCCATTTTATTGCCACGGAAGTATCCAGTCCGCCACTATAAGCCAGTACAATTTTGTCAGTCATTTACCTACCTCGATTTCAAAACTTCATCAATTATAGCCAGTGCTTTATCTATGTCTTTTTTCGTAGCGATCAACGGAGGCATAAACCTTAATGCATCAGGTTTTACCGCGTTAACCAGTAATCCACGTTCAAGACAGGACTGCACCAGTTCAGCTGCTATATCGCTATCGAAAGCTATTGCTAATAAAAAGCCTGTTCCTCTTACCTCCGTCACAAAACTATATTTCTCTTTTAACTGCTTCAGGCCGGATATAAAATACTGTCCTTTATTTTTAACATCTTCCGAAATATTATTATCGATAATGTATTTCAATACGGCATAGCCTGCTGCACAAATAAGAGGATTTCCACCGAATGTAGATCCATGCTCGCCGGGACTAAAAACAGAAACGTTCTCCTTGGACAATATCGCACCAATTGGCACACCACCCCCAAGCCCCTTGGCAAGCGTCATAATGTCGGGTTCAATATCATATTGTTGATAGCAGAACAGGCTGCCCATACGGCCAATACCCGTCTGGATTTCATCCAATATTAAGAGAATGTTCTTCCTGCTACACCATTCCCGTAACTCTTTTAAATATCCGCTAAAAGGGACTTTTACCCCGCCTTCACCCTGTACCGGTTCTATCATAACAGCACATGTGCGTTCCTGCGTTGCACTCTTTATCGCATCGATATCGTCGAAAGCAACATTAATAAATCCGTTCGGGAGCGGTACATAAGGCTCCTGGAATTTGTTCTGCCCTGTCGCTGCAACCATAGCAAGTGTCCTGCCGTGAAAAGAACCATGTGCCGTAATTATTTCATATGCACCGTTAAGTCGCAGCTTACCATATCGTCGTGCCAGTTTAATTGCGCCCTCATTGGCTTCCGCACCGCTGTTGCAGAAAAACACGCGATCCAGACAACTATGTTCAATCAGAAGTTCAGCCAGTTGCAACTGAGGTATAGTATAGAACTGGTTTGACACCTGT
>CAZAIO010000065.1:9469-15562 GCA_964485235.1 uncultured Dehalococcoidales bacterium | reverse complement strand
TCACTGGTTGAAATGATGAGAAAATTTGAGGACCCGGCTGTCGTGGCAGTAGCCGGAAATATCAAGGTATTGAACAGGAAAAAATTTATCGCCGGATGTCAGGCCCTCGAATATATTTTCGATATCAATATTGCCAGAAGAGCGCTGGACATGTTTGGGGCGGTTATCGTCGTCCCCGGATGTCTGGGGGCTTTTCGAACCGAAGCATTGAGAAACAGTGCCGGATGGGACACGGAGACAGTCGTTGAGGACTTCGATACTACTATCAAGATATTCAAGGGCGGCGCATTCGATGAATATTCAAAAGCCAGATCCCAGGACCCCGATATACAGGCGACGACCAAAGGGCTAAAGTCCGGAAAGGTAGTCCAGGCGAGTTCTGCAGCGGTCGGCTATACTGAGGCTCCGGAAACCATACGGGACCTGTGGAAACAAAGACAGAGATGGTACCGCGGAAATTTCCAGACACTCTTCAAACATCGAGATGCATTTATAAATGCACGGTACGGCGCACTCTACAGCCTGAGCTTCCCTTACATAGCAATATCCATGCTGTTCATTCCCCTATCCATGATTGCTGTGACTGTCACCGCTATAATGGCGATCATGGACGGATATGTGTGGCAGTTGCTCATGATCTTCGGCGTGTTCACAATACTCCAGGTGATAATATCGATACTGGCTATCGAACTCGATGACGAAGACTTGAAGTTGGCATGGTATGCGCCGTTTTTCGTCCTGGGATATAAACATCTACTGGACTTTATCAAAATGAAAGCCTTTTTCGATGTGCTTACCAAACAGAAGATGGGATGGGACAAGCTCGAACGGATCGGACTTTATCCCAAACCCAAAGAAGCTATTCAATAAGGTCGGGTAAAAGCACTACGGTGAATCCGTTCTCTTTTAAATAATCCATCTGCTCAACGAAAGAAGCTACCGGTATCGATGTCGAATCCGGACCGTTATCCGATACGAAATGATAGGTCAGGCAGACGACATTTCTGTTGCCGGCTTTTTCTACTATCGATTTGAACTGGTCTATATTCTGTTGTGCGATATTTCTGGAAGCGACGTGAAACCTGGCCTTCGCGTCGGACGTGTCCAGGTTGTAGAAGTCTGCATTCCACCTGCAACCGCGGGCGCAGGTATATCCTGCTTGCTTCACATATTGGATGACTCTTTCGTCCCATTCGCAATAAGGGTATACAAACGTGCGGACATGGAAACCGAGTTTCTCGAGGTGGACTTTCGAGTCGGTCAGTTCCTCCGTCAGCTGCTGGTCGCTTAAATCGCCTGTCAGGTGCGGGTGTGTTTTCGTATGGCTGCCGATATCCATCCCGTGTTTGGCAAGAGTGTGAATGTCCTTCACATCCATGTATTTCCAGATATCGCTGCCGGTGCCGATATAATCTGTGATAAAGCTGAACGTGGCTTTATATCCGTATTGTAAAAGTATCGGTAGGGCCACGTCGTACTGGTTCTGCCATCCGTCATCGAAAAAAAGACAGACGAGTTTTGCGCCGGGAGGAATGCTCGGAGCGTTTAAGGGCGATATTTTCGAATTCGCAGTTGCGACATTTTCAGTGGAACCGATAACCGGAATGCAGGAACTACCCACTATAAGCAGGAACAGTAAAAGGGCTGTTAATATAAAGTTACGTTTCATTCTACATTTATATTTCAAGCGAGTTCAGGACATCTGAAAATATATATATTTATATATCGCCCGTATTTAAATGTAACGTAAACTGCTGAAGAAGACATCGCCCATAGGGGCTAATCAGTGGATGACAATAGTACTGGATAATCGATACTTCAAGCCGGAATTGATACTTATAACGAGAAAAACGCGGTCTGGCGATACGCATTTATTTGGCGAACGGGGGGCCTTGATATATTATTTAAATATTAGTGTAAAGGATTGGATTGTTGATAGAAAGCCGTAATAAACTGTTATATATATTTGCCGCGGGCATTATTATATTCTTGTCTATTGCTCCTGCATCCTGTAGAAGGGAGATTGTACAGCAGGTACCAGCGGTAGATGCCGTGATAGTCAGCTTCGAGCCGGCAACCGGTACGTATTATCCCGGGGACAGCGTGGCCTCAGCTTTACAGATTAAAAATACCGGAAAAGACTCATGGCCTTTCTGGATTGGCTATAGTGTTCTGAGTCAAAACGGTGAGCGATATGACGTGGATGCTCATCCGGTAATGCTTGAACCGGGAGAGATTTCACCTTTGCAGGAAAAGACCTGGATTGTACCGGAGACCGCTTTTATAACCGGTTATTATACTGTTGCAATGGCAATATGGGATGCCGAACCCGATACTATCGATGCCATCCGGATACAGTACAGAGAAGCAGAAGCATCTTTTCAGGTCCTGCGGTATACCGGGGAGTTCGATAAATTCAACGGAAAGATATGGAAGAAAAGCGACCACAGCCTGGGCAAGACCGTCTTCGAACCTGATAATGTGGATGTCGAGAATGGTATTGCGAGGATTAAAATCCCGGCACATACTATGAACGGGGGGGAGTTCGGTACCGCAGGGAGTTTTCTTTACGGGACTTACAGAGCGCGCATGCAGGTGCCGTCTCTGGCAGGGCTGGTAACCGGTTTCTTTCTCTATTACGGTACGGACGGCAGCGGTGATGAGATAGATATAGAATTGTATTATGAGGATAACTGGTACATTGCATGTACTGTGTGGTCAGGAGGCGTAATGACCGGCACGGATAGGAAAAAATTAAAGACCGATCCGAGCCGGGAATATCATGAATACCGGATCGATTACTATCCCGGCAAGCTCGATTTCTATTTTGACGACCAACGCATACAGACATTTACAGAAGGCCTTCCGGAAGAGCCTATGAGACTGCTCGTTAATAGCTGGTTTCCGGACTGGCTACCTAACCAGCCTCCGGAAAAAGATGTCTATACCCTGATAGACCGGATTCAATTCTAGACATTCGTCGATAACGCTCGATATCTGATGGAACATATAAACGGATTGAGTGAAATGTTTTTACAAAAGCAGTGTATAAGGGAAGGTTATGACTGAATAAACACAGGCATGAGTTTAAGCTAGGAGATATCTACGTATATTTTTACCACTTCCAGCGCTTCATCTTCATTATGACATTCGGATAACTTTTTCACGAACGAAGCTGCCTGTTCGGGCATGTCTGAATCGTTTAATGCTTTCCATACCTCACCGGCAAAAGTAAAGACATTTGTCCTGTTAATATTCAGACCGGTCAATTTTATTCTTGTTTTAACCATCGTCTTACCCGGAATAACTTTTCAACAGGCTGCTTTACCTGACCGGGAGTACAATGATTTACGACAAACCGAAATTCGCCGGTATACCGAATATACGTCAATAGAAATAACCGGTTCAGGGATGCCCTCCTGTTAATAATATGAATTATTACCTGTTTCAAGCTTTCTGTCACCCCTATTTTGAACGTAACAATGTATAATTTTGACGGAACTTTAGTCATGGGAATTAGGTCATATAGACGATAATACACGGATAGAATAAAGATATAAGGCGGGAAGAAAGAAGTTACGGGATGAAGCGGTACGGATATAAGTAAACAATAGGTCTATATGGGGACTTCCACCATCACTTTAGTGCCTTTACCGGGGGAGGACTCAAGCAGCAGCGATCCATCCATAAGCTTTACCCGCTCCTGCATTCCGATGATTCCCAGTTTTCCCATATGCGGCAAAGCTCCCAGGTTTTCAGGGGGTTGAAATCCTATGCCGTCGTCTTTAACAATCAGGGTTATCTTGTTTTTATGGAACTCCACGATTACATCTGACTTTGTCGCCCTGGCATGCCTCGCTATATTTCGAAGTGCTTCCTGTACAACGCGAAAAAGTAAAAGCTCCGCTTCCGGCAGCAATCGCCTCTCATCCCCGCTTATAGTCAGTGTAACATCCACCCAGTATGTCCGCTTAATCTCATCAGTTACCCATTCCAGTGCGGGAAGCAAGCCCAGGTCGTCGATTATGGATGGCCTCAGGTCGCGGCTGAAATGCCGTACTTCGTGCAGTATATCCCTTATGCGTTCATAAATGCCCCATAATGCCTGTGCTTCTTTCATAGGCATGTTATTTTTTTCATTGAGCAGGTTCTCAAGCTGATGCAGGAGGGCGATTAAATTTTGTGCGGTATCATCGTGGAGTTCGCGGGCTATGCGTTTACGTTCTTCTTCCTGTGCCCTGGTAATTTCTTTTAAATAGTTTTGCAGGTTTTTCTCCGCTTCTATGCGCTCCGAAATATCTGAGAGAGTCTCAATCGCACCTATAATTTCACCGTTTTTATCTTTTAACGGACTGGCTGTAAAATGGAGCCACATGCCATTACGCCCCAGCGCAGAGAAAAACTGCTCCGCTTCATAAGCACCCTCGATAAGGTTGCTTTTTTTGAAAAGCTCTGCATAATATGATTCGATTTCCTCCTGGGTTGCACCGTCTACCATCATGTCGGCCATGGTCGGTCTTTTTTTCCCGTAGAATGCTCTCCATTGATCGCTGGTTCCAATCATCTCCTCTTTTTTTACACCGTAAAGCGCTTCGATTGCCGTATTCCAGTGTGTTACTTTGTGGTTTTTATCTATTACGAATGAGGGAATGGAGGAACTGTTTATTATATTCGATAGCATTTCCTCTACCCTGTGCCGCTGGGATAGCGTATTGTGATATACGTAAAGCCAAACGTTTGCTATTCCGCCCGCAACAATGACAAACAGGGTTTCAAATGTAGCATCGGCCGGGGTGGACGAAATAAACAGGGTCCTCGGGAGCATAATAAGCACTGCGATTGCAAGGCTTCCCACACCTGCCCATACACCGAAGATATAGCCGGTATACATGACAGGTATAAGTAAAAAGACCCTTTCTACGGCATGCCGCGTCAGCCCCATGTGTGAAGAAAAGGCATCTATAGCCCAGAGATGAAGTTGTTGCGGGTAGTGCAGGACTATGATAATAGTGAACAATGCTACTATCACCCAGAAATGATATTTTCGCATAAAACCGGGGATGAATCTCGTCGGATAAACTCTTTTATTCATGTTTTCCTGGTTTTATCGTCGGGATAATACTGCGTCAGTTCTTCCAGTGTGAACCATCCTTTGCGCATGGCTTCTATCACCGCCTCGGTACGGGACCCTACACTGAGTTTATTGAAAATACTTCCAAGATGACTTTCTATGGTCCTGACGCTTAGATATAATGCTTCGGCTATCTCGATGTTGCTCATTCCTTTCGCCGCCATTTTCAGTACCACAGTCTCTCTTTCCGTAAGCACATCAGTATAGTGGACTTTCTCCAGTTCGGTCTTACTTTGTTTGAACCTTTCCAGGACTTTACGGGCTATCGCAGGGTGGAGTACCGCTTCTCCTCTATATACCGTCTGAATTGCGTTAATAAGCTCACGGCTGCTGATATCTTTTAGAAGGTAACCTGCTGCACCCGCTTCGAGGAGAGGAAATATATACTGCTCGTAATCATATGCCGTTAGCACCAGTATTATCGAGGATGGTTGTGAAGCTTTTATCTGTTTTGTCGCTTCGATACCGTTGATATTGGGGAGGGAGATATCCATGATAATAACCGAGGGGTTGAGTTTTTTTGCCATGCGTACCGCTTCTTCGCCGTTTCCCGCCTCGCCGACCACAACAAAGTTCGGCTCACGTTCCAGCGATTGCCTGATGCTTTCCCGTACTATTACATGATCCTCGGCAAGAAGAATGCTGATTTTTTTCATTGACGCTCCATCCTATCAATGATTTCATGCAGTACCGGCGGCAAAAACAACACTATATTAGTCCATATAAGTATTTTCTTCAACGTGATAATGTGCAGATACGCATGCGGTAATTACTGAAAGTTACGGTGGTATCTGGTGGAAATTACCGAGGTTTTTAAAAAAATTGTTGTGGAAATCGGTATCGGATGATTAGAAAGCATACGGATGTATGAAGCAACCCTGTCGTGGTTTACTGTAATCAAAAAGAAAGGAGAAAAACAATGGGACTTAGAGCATATTTAATGATAGATGTCGATGATGAAA
>CAZAIO010000065.1:0-9459 GCA_964485235.1 uncultured Dehalococcoidales bacterium | reverse complement strand
CGAACAACAGGAATTTGTGAAAGAGTTAAGGGAATTGGAAGATATGCCGGGCGTAGACTTTGCCGACCCGGTTATCGGTCACCATGACATGATTGTCATGATAGATGCACCGGTAACCGTTGAAGCGATTGCAACCAAGATCCGTGAGAAGAACTGGGTGAAGAATATGGAGATATTGAGAATTGTCAGTATGTTCGAACGCCACAGGGCTTCAAAGAAAGAGCTGCTTCAGGCACTGGCGCATACCGGTGTATAGCCCGGGACCGTACTGTAAAGCCGGAATCTAAATATCTGTTCAATGAAAAGGAGGTACCATGGTTGTTGAGAGCAAGGTTGGAGAAAAACCTGGTTTTACTCTGATTGATGCTATCGTTCACAAACATAATGTCCAGCCCGGAGCGGTTATCCCAATCTTGCAGGAGATACAGGATGCATACGGTTATGTTCCGCCTGTGGCAATAACGCGTATTTCCGAAAACATAGCCGTATCGGCCAGCGATATATACGGAATAGTTACATTCTATTCACAATTCAGACTTCAACCAGTAGGTAAACATGTTATTAAAGTATGTCACGGAACTGCATGTCATCTGAACGGCGCTGAAAAAATTGCACATTCGCTTGCCCATGCCACGGGAGCCGGGGAGGGTGAGACCAGTCCCGACGGATTGATCACGGTAGAACGTGTCGCCTGTCTCGGATGCTGTAGCCTTGCTCCCTGCGTTATGGTAGACGATGAAGTACACGGCAGGCTTTCTTCTAAGGACGTGGATAATATCGCTGATACGCTGAAGAAAGCAGAGGAGTCTCAACCTGTAGAATAAAAAAGAGGTAAATAAATGTGTTCAGACAGGAATGACAGTATTAAAACGGTTGTACGGGTCGGGCTCGCTTCGTGCGGTCTGGCTGCCGGTGGTAAAAAGGTCTACGATGCTTTAAAAGCTGATATTGAACGTCATGAATTACATGACATTGAACTAAAACGTACGGGATGTATGGGTATGTGCTACAACGAAGTGCTTGTCGACATCGCTACTCCGGATGGAAAACGCCTGTTTTATTCCCATGTAACGCCTGAGCATACAGGACGTATAGTCGAGGAACATTTGATAAATGGTGTTCCTGTGGCGGAACTGCTCATTCCGGATGAGGAACTGAGAGGTTTTCTGGATAAACAGAAAAGGATTGTACTGCGTAACTGCGGCCTGATAGATCCGGAGTCTATAGATGATTATATGGATGCCGGTGGCTATGCTGCATTGCGAAAAATGTTGAACGAGCTTTCACCTCAGCAGGTGATCGATGAAATTACCGGATCAGGTCTGCGCGGAAGGGGTGGGGCCGGGTTCCCGACAGGAGTTAAATGGGGCTTTGCCCGCAAGTCTGACGGTGCACAGAAATATGTCATCTGCAACGCTGATGAAGGCGACCCCGGGGCGTTCATGGACCGGAGCGTTCTGGAAAGCGACCCCCATAGCGTGATCGAAGGCATGTTGATAGCGGGCTATGCGATAGGAGCCTCTGAAGGGTATTTGTATGTCCGCGCTGAATATCCCCTGGCTATCCGGCGACTGGAAGTGGCGCTGGCACAGGCAAGGGAACGTGGATTTTTAGGTCATACTATTCTGGGTCATGAATTTAATTTTGAATTGAGTATACGACAGGGCGCAGGAGCTTTTGTCTGTGGCGAAGAGACAGCACTCATAATGTCGATAGAGGGAAAGAGAGGAATGCCTCGTTTACGTCCGCCTTTCCCGGCTTATTCCGGATTGTGGGGGAAACCAACAAATATCAACAATGTGGAAACTCTGGCGAATATCGCCTGGATTATACAAAACGGCGCTGCGGCATATAAAGTGTACGGCACCGAAAAGAGCACAGGAACCAAAGTATTTGCCCTTGCAGGCAAGGTGGCCCGCAGCGGTCTGGTGGAAGTACCTATGGGGATTCCACTTAAGGAGATAGTGTTCGATATCGGCGGCGGCACGTCGAGCGGGCTGGAGTTCAAAGGAGTCCAGATGGGTGGTCCCTCGGGTGGCATTATCCCCGCGAGCATGTCTGATACACCCGTGGACTACGAATCCGTAAATAAGACCGGAGCTATTATGGGTTCCGGAGGGCTTATCGTAATGGACGAGAGCGCCTGTATGGTAGATGTTGCCAAGTTCTTTTTGACTTTCACTCAGGATGAATCGTGCGGCAAATGTACGTTCTGCAGGATCGGTACGCTCCGTATGCTGGAGACACTCGAAAGAATAACCAACGGCAACGGTAAAGAAGATGACCTCGACACGCTTGATGAGTTAGCCGCTAATGTGAAGAAGGCATCGCTTTGTGCACTTGGACAGAGTGCCCCGAACCCGGTATTGACCACTATCAGATATTTTCACGATGAGTACGAAGCCCACATAAAAGACAGAAAATGCCCGGCAAAGAAGTGCCAGGCGTTAATTACGTATGAAATTGTTACGGATAAATGCAGGGGATGCGGGCTTTGCAAAAAATATTGTGCGTCGGAAGCTATTACCGGACAACTGAAAGAGGTACATTATATCGACCCTCAGAAATGTATACGATGCGGCCTCTGTACAACCGTATGCCGTCTGGATGCAATAACGATACGTTAAGGAGGATCAATTGGCAAAGGTCCATTTTATTTTAAACAACGAAGAAGTTGAAGCAGAAGCGGGAAGTACTATTTTGCAGGCCGCAGAACAGAACGGTATCCCCATACCCACTTTGTGCCATGATCCCCGGCTGAAGCCCACAGCGGCCTGTCGTCTTTGCCTTGTGGAGGTCGAAGGGGCAAGAGGTCCGGTACCCGCATGTGCTACAACTCTGACAGAGAATATGGTGGTGAAAACAGTCAGTGACGATCTCCTAGCAACCAGACGTACGGCCCTGGAATTGATGTTGTCGGACCATTATGGTGATTGCATTGCGCCGTGCAGTCGCGCCTGTCCTGCAGGCATAGATATACAGGGATATATCGCTCATATAGCTAACGGCCAGTACAGGGAAGCAATAAAGCTTATCAAACAGTCTAATCCCCTGCCCCTTATATGTGGTCGTGTGTGCCCGCGCTTCTGTGAGATGAAATGCCGTAGAAACCTGATAGAAGGTCCCGTATCCATAAATGCGTTGAAGCGTTTTGTGGCTGACTATGATCTGGACGGTAAAGACCGTTATTTGCCCGATTTAAAACCTGCTAGCCGGTACCGCGTCGCCATAGTAGGCGGTGGCCCCGCAGGACTGTCTGCTGCGTATTACCTTGCTCTGGAAGGTCATAGAGTGACGATATTTGATTCCAGTCCAAAGCTCGGTGGAATGCTGCGGTACGGAATACCGGAATACAGGCTGCCGAAAGCCATTCTGGACAGGGAAATAGCGTTTATCATAGGGCTTTGCCGCAACGTCCGGCTTGGCGCCAGATTCGGGAAGGACTTTACGATCGATAGTCTGAAACATGACGGTTATGACGCGATATTTATTGCACTCGGCGCTCAGGTTAGCCAGGATATGGGAGTCGAGGGAGAGCACGGTCCTCATGTAATTTCCGGAATAGGGTTCCTGCGCGATGTGGCGCTTAATAAGAAGTTGAATATCGGTAAAAAAGTAGTTGTAGTGGGTGGCGGCAATACAGCGATGGATGCCGCTCGTACCGCGTTGCGTACAGGCGCACAGGAGGTTACCGTTGTTTATCGCCGGTCACGTGCAGAAATGCCGGCAAACGATGAAGAGATAGAGCAGGCAGAGGAAGAGGGGATTTCTTTCCGGTTCCTCGCCGTACCGTTGAAGATATCTGCTGCCGGTAATAAAGGGGCCAAAGTGAAATGCATCCGGATGGAACTGGGAGAGCCTGATAGCTCGGGGCGACGCAGTCCTGTTCCAGTTAAGGGGTCTGAGTTTATTATTGAAGCTGATACGGTAATTGCGGCCGTCGGTCAAACGATAGACCCGAGCGGTCTTGATAGAAATAAAAGCATAGAGCTTGGCCGGAAGAACTATATTAATGTGAATGGTGAGACGATGGAGACCTCCCTGCCCGGGGTGTTCGCAGGCGGTGATTGCGTTTCAGGTCCGGCAACTGCTGTCGAAGCTATAGCAGCGGGGAAACGCGCAGCATATAGCATAGATCTTTATCTGAATGGTATGCCTGTTGAACCTGCTACGAAACATTATAACTGTAGCAAAGGTGAGTTGAATACGATCGATGTGCGTGATTACGATAAGGTTGAACGCATTCCCAGGGTAAAAATGGCTGCTCTCGCTCCACAGGAAAGGAAGAGCAATTTTAAGGAAATAGAAGCTGGACTTACTGCGGAGATGGCGGAGGAGGAGGCGCGGCGTTGTCTCGCATGCGGATGCCAGGATGTATTTGAGTGTAAATTGAGACAGCTGGCGACCGAGTACCGGGTAGATGATAAGCATTATAGCGGTCGAAAGCGACATATATCTATTCCGGAGAACGACCATCCGAATATTCTCAGGGAGCCGGACAAATGTATACTATGCGGTCGATGCGTACGTATATGCAGTGAGCTTCAGGGTGTCGGCGTGCTGGGTTTCATACATCGCGGTTTCGACACGGTTGTCGGCCCTGCGATCGGCATGACGCTTCAGCAGACGTCCTGTACATCGTGCGGTCAATGTGTATCGACATGTCCCACCGGAGCGATGACTCAGAAGCCTGTATTGGATGGAAAAGGACCCTGGGAGACAGATACAGTGCAGTCCGTATGTCCTTCCTGCGGGACCGGGTGTAACCTGCAATTGAATGTGGCAGGTGATATTCTGGTCAATGTGACATCATCCGGCAACAGCGTGGTAAATAGCGGCAATCTCTGCCGGAAAGGCATGTTCGATTATTCAGCGGTACAGGATAGTGAACGACTTTCCGTACCCATGGTAAGGAAAGATGGCGGACTCATTGAGGTAAGCTGGGATGAAGCGATTTGTCTTGCCGGAGAGCATTTGAGATCAATGAGCAACAGGAGTGGTGGCAATAAGCTCGCCGTATTATCTTCAGGTCGTTCGACCAATGAGGAAAGTTTTCTGTTACAGAAGTTTGCCCGTGCTGCACTTAACACAAATAACATCGGATGTGTAGACCCTTCGGTTATGAACGACGGACTGATGAAAAGTATCGGAAGGAATGCTTCGACGTGCTCCTATAACGATATCTTTTCCAGCGACCTTATCATGACGATCGGTGAAGACATCCAGCGGGACTATCCCGTTATCGCGTCGAAGATCAGGAAGGCTGTCGAAGGCGGCAGCAGCCTTGTTACCGTTAGTCCGAACACGACGGTGATAGACTCGTTAGCCAGGATTGACCTGAGGGTCAACCAGAGGCTGATGCTTGCCCTGCTCAGGGCAATGTTAAACTACATCATTGAATATGAGCTTGTCGACCGTGATTTCCTGCGCAAACAAACGGAGGGGTTCGACGATTATGCCGGGATAATGAAAAAATACCCGTTCGAACAGATAGTCGGCCTGTTATGGGTGAAACCGGCAAGGATAATCGAGATGGTGCATCTCTATAGCCGGGCGAAAAAGCCGGTCTTTATAGTAGACGCCGGGGCTGTAAGCGCTTCTGAAATGAAGTTGATAGGCGATATTGCCATGGTTACCGGAAATATATTAAAGACAGGTTCCGGTATTATCGTGCTTCGTACTCCGGGCAATGCACAGGGTTTGATCGATATGGGAGTAAGCCCGGACTTCCTTCCCGGCCATCGGCCGCTCAATAACGATGCAGCGAGGCAGCAATTCGAAACATTGTGGAACACCACAATTCCACAGGAAAAAGGTCTGAATGCCTATGATATTATCGAACGCGTCAGGAGCGGCAATATTGATGGCGTAGTTGCTTTCGGAGATGGCGCATTTGGAAAACAGTCCCTGTTAGAAGAAGCTGCTTTTTCCGTGCTCGTCAGTTCGACTATACCGGAAGGCCCGGTCTATCCTGATGTGCTACTTCCCCTGGCGCAGTTTTATGAGAGCGAAGGCACTTTCACCAATTGCGAACGGAGGGTCCAGCAACTCCGGAGAGCGCTCGCTCCTCTCTCAGGTAAAGAAAACTGGCAGATAATTACATCGCTATCGAAAGCGGCTGGATATGTCATGAAATACAACGGAGTATCCGATATAGCTGCTGAAATAGCGCAGTGTGCTCCAATGTATATGAATTGTACCGTGGGTACTCAATGGCCGCTTCGCATACCTCGTGTCACATTCAGTGCAGCTAACGGTTCAATGAGCTATGCATATGAAAAACCGGCGCAGAATATTAGAACGCCGGAAATTACCGAAAGCTCTTTATAGATGTTTCGAAAGTCCCGTATTGCCCGGCGTTACGGGAACCGGGCACATGTTTTATTTTTGAGAGCACAGGTTGTGCATTCGACTGCTTTTTTCACATATCCTGAAGCTGTTATACGATGTTATTTTCTGTCTCTTTTGTCCTTTTGTAAGCCCCTGTAGCTATTAAAAACCGGCGGGAAGTTTTCTTGAATGAAGTAAAGGCTTGACAAGAGAGAATATATATGTATAATGATACATGAAAAATAATGCATAAATCATATAACATGACAAACATAGCACGATATAAGATCCTGTCAAGAATCCCCCGCGTAGAATTCACTCACATAAGCGATATTATAGGAGGGGCTGTCTTTTTTAAATTACAGCCCCCTGGAAAATCTGGTATTTACACCGGACACAGTTACCGGCTGATAGGGAGGCCGGTATAGGAAGATTACGCTGCTATATTCCGGTGTGAAGAAAGAGAGTGTGAAATGGAAACGATTACAGCAGCCGTCATGATAATCGTAGGACTAATCGCAATCATTCTGATGATCGTCTCTGTTATATATCCCGAGTGGTTCACACACCGGAATAAACCGATGGCCAGCGTCATGGCTCCTGTAGTGAGAAAAGAGATAAAGAAAAATCGCGAAGAGCTCAATGAGCCGTAAACACGTTGTTTCCGGTATAATATAGCGTTGCAAATAACATTACATGTATGGTGTTTTATTGACTGATGGTGAAGAAAAAGTTTTTATGTTCAGGTTATATACAGTCCGGGGCTGTGGATTAACATTTTCTCCATCGTGGTATTCAGGATAAGACATTAGTTCGTGAAAAAGGGGGTTATGATATGTCTGAATGGACATTCATTACGAACCACGCTATGGTATTAAGCCACGTCGCTAAAAATCCAAGCATCACTGCTCTGGATATTTCCAGAGAGATCGGCATTACTGAGCGTGCGACACGAAAGATTATTGCCGATTTACTACAAGAGAAATATATTTACAAGGAAAAAGAAGGCAGGTGTAACCGCTACTGGATTAATCCGGACCTTTCACTTCGCCATGAAAGCCATAAAGAAGTGATGATCGGAGATTTTCTTGAACTGCTGGGCTGGGACAGGGAAGCCGAGAATACGTTCGTTTAATACCTTACATTACTTGTATATCCTGCGCGGACAGCGAACATATTTCGACTTCCGCCCCGATTCTTATAAATTTTATCCTGCCGGTTTAATCAAACCTCATATTTTATGGAAATAGAGCAGTCCGTCTTGATTTAAAATAGACCTCTCATTCCCAGTCCAAGTCCTACTCCGATGCCCGCGAGCAATAATGACACCACGACCATAACGATGACATAGGCGATCCAGCCGACTATACAGGTACCGATAGCCCGGCCTGTGTCGAAATCGAGTGCCTGTCTTACTGCGACCACGCCGGCTATAAGCGACCAGATTAAAGCGACCAATGAAATAAGCCAGCCGATAAAGGGAATGAAGGAAAAGATACGCAGGACACCCGGAGAGTACGCAAATCCTATGGTGCGCATCAGTTCTCCCCATGTTGCCTTTGTGTTTGGTCCTTTAAATATAGTGGTTCCGACAATCCATGTGAAGAAAGACCATGCGAGCCATCCCAGCAATGACCCTATAATTCCTACTACAAGCCCCATGACAATACCGAATGCTCCGCCACCGCCGATGATAGATGAGATAGCGCCTCCGATGCCGCTGCAGATGCTCACAATGATAACCGCGGTTACCGCCTGGCCGATCGTACTGCTATCTGCTTCGACTTCCTCATATAAAGCCGGTTCCAGCTTGGCTGCCCGTATCATCCTGTTTATCAAAGATGATGAAGTGCTCATAGTTCCTCCTCTCTAAATGAATGGTGTTCAGTATACCAGAACGGGATGTATGAACCAATACTTGTATACGATATAAAATGAAGCTATCAGGTGTTGCAGCATGCGCTATGAAGATGATTCGGAGTACACCATTCGCATGAGCCGTTCTATTCTTTTTTCATCGATATCATCGATGTCCCGGATTTCGATGTGTTTCATTGTCTTACCGCCGCCGTCGAACAGGGCTATCTCATCTTTGCTCAGCCCTTTAATGGAGAAGCCGAGGTTCACGTGGTCTTTAAGCGCGACGATGTAGAAGAGCCCCTGAGCGAAGGCAGGTACACCCCATTTCATTTCTTCATCCGTATCGGGGAAAGTCCGCTGTATCAGTGCCCTTAGTTCCCGGCAGACCTCTTTTTGAGGCGAGGGCTGTGATTCGATGTAGTCGTCGATTTTGTTGCTCATATCTGCGTCACGGGAATAGTTAACCGGCTTTTTATGTGTTATCCCTTTTTCCATTATGGAAAAATTTTATATCAATGGAACGGCTGTCGCAGGACCGTCTTCATTTTGTCCGGCGATACTCTGCGCATGTCGCTCAGATAGATCTCGTGATGCTTTTCCCGGTGCCCGTCGAATACACCGCCTGACTGTTTTATATAATCGTGAATTCGCTGAATGTTCAGCCCTTCTTCCGAAAAAGGACCTGTGTGCAATATTTGTGCTGCTTTGCCTTCCTCGAATGATGAAAAACGGACTCCGGCCAGTCCCGGTATGTTTTTTTTCTTTTTTACCGATTCAACGGCTTCTGCAAAGACCTGTCCGGAAACGAAGTCAGGCTGCATAATCATATAGGTCCACTTCCACCGGTCCCGTATTCCGTTTACAAAGTCGTTCATATCGTCTGCCCACCACAATCCTTCGACCGGCATCACCGTATAGTCCATCCCCTTTTTCTTCATGGAAAATTTGATTGTGTACGCAACAGGGAAAAGTGCCTGAAATGCCTCCTGCGCATCCGGTCCGTCCGGTGCGCCCTGCCCGTCGACCATGATATAGTTGAGTCTCGGTACATTTACTACAGATACATCGCGAGCCGACGGCGAATAGAGCTCTTTATACGCTTTGACTAAATTCAGTTTCTCCATATGCTCACACTCACATGTTAAAGCTGTTTTGGAAGTTCAGCCGTGTATATCTTTACTGGCGGAGGGGGTGGGATTCGAACCCACGTTCGCTTGCGCGAAAACGGTTTTCAAGACCGTCGCCATCGTCCACTCGGCCACCCCTCCA
>CAZAIO010000064.1:0-16001 GCA_964485235.1 uncultured Dehalococcoidales bacterium | reverse complement strand
AGGAAATCGTTATACATGAACTGCAACGTAAGATGCTGAAAGCTTCACAACAACTTTGTTATGAAAAAGCAGCACTTATACGAGACCAGATAAACGCGATAAATGATGTTCTGCAAGGACAAAAAATATCGCTATCGGTAAAAGGTGAACAGGACGTTATCGCTTTTGCTACATCTGATGATCTGGCATATGTAGAAATTTTCGTCATACGCAATAATAAACTTACAGGCCATGATAATTATTTAATGAACGGCATAACAGACGAGAAACCGCAGACAATAATGACTTCCTTCATAAAACAGTATTATTCATCAGCAATTTCTATACCTCCTGTTATTGTACTTCAATATCCTGTCAATGAAACGGAAATTATAACGGAATGGCTACGTAAACAAAGAGGGGCAGTAGTACGTTTACAGGTACCGACCAGGGGCGTAAAAAAACAACTGCTTGATATGGTTTCTAACAATGCTCATCAGGGTTTAGAACTCTATCTTGATAAACAAGCCTCCGCTATCGACTACCCCCGGGTACAGCAAGAACTGCAAGAACTACTTCAAACGTCTTCAAAACCATACCGGATAGAGGGGTATGATATTTCAAATATTCGAGGAAACCATGCTGTAGGGAGTATGGTAGTTTTCGAAAATGGTCTTCCTCAACCGGCTCAATATCGCAGGTTTAAAATCCGTTCAATAGAAGGCATCGATGATTATGCAATGATGAAGGATGTATTAAAAAGGCGTTTTCGCAATTATATCGCAAAGGAAAATAACTGGGGTAAAGCTCCTGACCTTCTACTCATAGACGGAGGTAAGGGACATCTTAACAGCGCCCTGGAAGTGCTCGATAGCTTAAAACTTGATAATATTTCAGTTGCCGGAATAGCGAAAGAACATGAAGATATCTTTATTCCGGGTAAATCAGTCCCGGTGGATTTTTCGAAGGGCTCGGAAGCCCACCGTCTTCTCAGGCAAATCCGAAATGAATCGCACCGCTTTGCTTTACGATATCATCAGAACATACGCAGTAGAAAAACTATAAAATCGGTACTGGATGATATCCCTGGAATAGGTCCAAAACGAAAAAAATTATTAATGATTACTTTCGGGTCTGTGAAGGGTATTAAAGAAGCAACCAGAGATCAGCTAACAGCAGTAAAAGGGATTACCGGACATCTTGCGGACCTTCTTAAAGAGACTTTATAACCGATTCAATAGTATCCCTGAAATTTTTTCGGCATTTCTCACTGCATGTCCTTCCGCATCATTATTAAAATAAATATACACAACTGATACTGTTTTACTTATTTCCTCGATGCGTTTTGCCCAAATGTATAGCTCTTTATCGGTATAGTTACCGGAATACAAAGTACCGCTTCCGTGAAATCTAATGTACCCGATATTTCCGGTAGCTATAACAGGGCAGGTTGAACCGGGCATATCATATATACAAATACCTGCACCATACTTTTCAAGCATAGCGAATATAGTATCATTAAACCATGTGCTATTCCTGAACTCGAAAACGTGTTGATAGTCCTGCGGTAAAATACGAAGAAAATTTTCCAACAGGTCGTTGTCCCGTTTCATATTATGCGGGAGCTGATAAAGTAACGGGCCCAGTTTGTTATTAAGACAGGCCGCATTTTCCACAAACTTTTTTAGCTGATCATCAACCGTTTTTAAACGTTTAATATGTGTGATATACCTGCTTACTTTTGCAGCGAATATAAATTCTTCCGGTGTTATTTCCTTCCATTTGGCAAATACCTCACCTGAAGGTAATCTATAAAAACTATTATTCAGTTCCACAGAAGAAAAAAAGGTGGAATAATATGCCAACCACCCGGATTGAGGAATTGTTTGCGGGTAGAAAACTCCCTTCCAATGATTGTAATGCCATCCGCTTGTTCCGATGTAATATTTCATCATGTAGTTAAAACCAAAATAATTACCATATTATGTCTAGTTATTGATCGTTCGTTTCAGTATCTCATATTATGTTATAGAGTTATTTCACTATTTCCATTGCATCGATATCGAATTTCATCCCGTCGCGTGCGGCAATTACGTTTACTCCTGTTTCATCAGTCAATCTTTGTGCAATATCGATCGGATTAGCCTTCCATATTCCTGTGCCGAAATGAGTAATAATCGCTGTGTCCGGTTTTATTTTTGTCAATATAGTCTTCACATCCGAAACAGATAAATGACCTATTCCCGTTTTTGGCTCCATCAGGACAACATTGATTATCAGTAGCTCCCCCTTATAATAATCGGTTATTTCATTAAAATAACCTGTATCAATTATCCATGAAAAAGTATGTCCGGAAATATTGAATACAAAACCATATGTCTCGACAGGATGATGATGACGTACCGGTGTGGAAAAAGTGACGTCGCCGACATGATATGATTTATTTTCCGATAATATCTCGATTGATTCCGGATAGGACCTGAGATATGGCAATATAACCGCCTCGCCGTTAAGCGCATCGTAAGGAGCAAAAACA
The DNA here is from genome assembly GCA_964485235.1 of uncultured Dehalococcoidales bacterium. Taxonomy (GTDB): domain Bacteria; phylum Chloroflexota; class Dehalococcoidia; order GIF9; family UBA5629; genus CAZAIO01. Next base: position 13,486 of record CAZAIO010000064.1, on the reverse strand, counting down.
ATTCCTCTATGGCTTAAACCACTATTCGTCATAGACTCAATCATAATATTAATATCCACGGAATGGTCTATATGTTTGTGCGATAATATAATAGCATCCAGCCCTGCTGGGTCCAGCTTTTTATTAATGGCTTTTACCAGGCTTCCCGGACCGGGATCCAGTATAAATTCCTTTTCGCATAAACTTAACCATGCTCCTCCGGATGCAAGTATTTGTTTGCTTACCATATAACGAGCCCCGGCAGTGCCCAGAAATGTAATAGCATTGGACTGTTTTTTCATGTGATAATTATATCAGGAAAGTTGACTATACAATGCTCAGGTCTGATACAATGAAATAAGTAGAGAAATATATGACAGCACATGGACTGGAATACCAAATCGCCGAATTATTGCGAGAATACCATGCGAATACCGGAAAATGGATTACCATTGGTACGGTGGAGTCTGCAACAGGCGGCATGATTAGCGACAGAATAACCGCTGTTCCCGGAAGTTCCGACTATTTCCAAGGTGGTATTGTCTCATATAGTAATGACTTAAAAGCAAGACTGGTTGGTGTAGATGAATCTACATTAACGGCATATGGAGCTGTAAGCTCTGAAACTGCCCTTTCAATGGCCACCGGAGGTAAAAAAGCTTTACACGTCGATGTTTGTATAGCCGACACGGGTATTGCGGGACCTTCAGGAGATACTACAGAAAAAACAGTCGGGCTTTTCTACATCGCCATTGCTTCTGAAGATATGACCGTATCGGAACAACACATGTTCCACGGAAACAGGGAGGAAAATAAACATAGTGCCTCTGAAGCTGCGCTCAATTTGCTTAAAGACTATCTGGTAAGACAGATTGAAAAATTCGACAGTACAAACTTCTCAATACACAAGGTTGTATCCTGTTTTCTCGAACACTACGGGAAAATCCTCCTGTTAAAGCGTAGCGATAAAGTAAGTGAATATAAAGAACACTGGGCTGGAATCAGCGGGTATATCGATTCCGATCCTTTAAAACAGGCATACATTGAGATAGAAGAAGAGACAGGACTCACTGCTGCAGATATAGGGTTGTATTCCCAGGGCGTTCCGCTAAATATATTCGATCACAAGCTAAAAAAGAAGTGGATAATACATCCTTTCCTCTTCCATGTAAACACACCCGATAAAATAGTGATCAACTGGGAACATACAGAACTCAAATGGATAACTACTGACGAACTTGGTAAATTCCCTATTGTCCCGGGACTGAAACAAACCCTTGAACGCGTACTTCGCTGAGACGAATTAACTGACAATATAGTATAATTACGTTGTTTTAAATCGTTTACGCAGCTCTAATAGAGCAATATAATATACTATATTTAACCGCGTTTTTTTCAGGTTCAATCAAAAACTCTGATTATGGTTGCTCAATACCATAAGGATGGAATTGATGTATGCTCGCTAAAGTAATGAGTTGCGCAGTTATCGGACTGGAGGGCCTGGTCGTCGAAGTTGAAGTCGATATATCGCCGGGGCTGCCCTCTTTTACAATTGTCGGTCTACCGGATGCTGCAGTACAGGAAGCACGCGAACGGGTGAGAGCTGCAATACGCAATTCAGGATTGACCTTTCCTGCAAAACGAATCACTGTAAATCTGGCTCCCGCAGATATTAAAAAGGCAGGTCCTTCTTACGACCTGCCGATAGCTATCGGTATATTACTCTGCTCGGAACAGATCGTTGGCAATTTATCGAACACTTTATTTCTCGGCGAGCTTTCTCTGGATGGCGGTCTAAAGCATTCAAACGGTATTCTTCCTATGGTTATGATTGCGAGAGATAATGGTTTTTCAGATATATTCTTACCTCTCGATGATGCCAATGAGGCATCTCTCATTGAAGAAGTAAAAGTCATTCCATGTGAGTCATTATCACAGATTGTAAGTCATATTCGAGGTGATATCACTATCGAGGCACATAAAGCAATACATGACTGGCATAAAATAGGTGCAGATTTCTCCAGGATCGATGTATCTCATATTAAAGGTCAGGAGCATGCAAAGCGGGCTTTGGAGATTGCAGCCGCAGGGGGACATAATATCCTCATGTCTGGTCCACCGGGGAGTGGCAAAACAATGCTCGCACGTTCTCTACCGTCTCTCCTTCCCTCCATGACTCTTTCCGAAGCATTGGAGGTCACCCAGATATACAGCATCAGTGGTCTACTTTCCAAAGAAACCCCTCTCATTAAACAACGGCCTTTCCGTTCACCTCACTATACAATATCACACGCCGGTCTTGTAGGCGGCGGACACCAGCCCCGTCCCGGTGAAATAACTCTATGTCATCGCGGTGTCCTTTTTCTTGACGAACTTCCGGAATTCAGTCGCATTGCCCTGGAATCGCTTCGACAACCTATAGAAGATAAAATGGTAACAATCAGCCGTGCCCAGGGAAGTACGACATATCCGGCTAACTTTCAACTGGTCGCAGCAATGAATCCATGCCCTTGCGGATATTATGGTGATCCTTTAAAAGAGTGCCGCTGTTCAACTCACGAGATCACCCGTTATCAAAAACGCATAAGCGGACCCCTTCTCGATCGTATCGATATTTTCATTGAAGTACCGCGTGTTGAATACGAAAAGCTCACTGATGATACCCGTGGGGAAAGCTCTGACAAATTACAGTCGAGAATAGAGACGGCACGAAATATACAACAGGAAAGGTTCAAGGGTATAGGAATTAATTGCTGTAGCGAAATGACTGCTGTTGAGGTAAAGGAATTTTGTACAACCGAACCATCCGCTCAGAACCTGCTGCGTTCCGCTATGAAACAGCTCCATCTTACTGCCAGGGCATTTCACCGTACTCTTAAGCTTGCCCGTACAATCGCCGACCTTGATTCAGCTGATATTATCAAATCTCATCACCTTGCCGAAGCGCTCCAGTACCGCCAGCGGGCGATGAGTTACTAAACAAAATCCTCTGCGGAATCTTTAATTATCCAATTCCCCTGCGCCGGTCATTTCGTTTTACAACATATTACTGGTACAATTAAATTGCCTAGAATTACGAGGTATAAACGGGTTGGATGTAAACACTGTATTCAGTCTTGTCCTGGCCTACCTGCTCGGATCGCTTCCTTTTGCCTATTTTATAAGCCTGAAGAACGGTGTTGATATTCGAAAAGTCGGCGATTATAACGTCGGTGCTTTCAATGTATTTCGTCATGTCGGATTTGAAGCCGGTCTGGCAACCCTTGTACTGGATATGAGCAAAGGTGCAGCAGCTATAATACTTGCACGGGTACTCCATGCGGACGAATGGGTAGTATTTTTATCCGGCATACTTGCCGTTATCGGACACAACTGGCCGGTATTTCTTAAATTCAAAGGCGGCAGGGGCGAAGCAACTGTGATAGGAATACTCTTTATGGTAATTCCGTGGATTATGACTTTCACTTTCCTCACCGGAATTATCGTGTTGTTCTCAACCAGAAACAGCATATTAGTCGGAGCAGTTCTGTTTATACCTGTTCCGTTTATCGGTTTAATATCATACTATTTATTCCAGACACCTCCTCTGGTAACTACATGTTATTCAGTACTTCTTCCCTGTATATCCGGCTTCACGCACTGGCTAACGACATATAAATTGCCGCCCGACGCTAAGAAAGAATCCGGTATTTTCCGGATCGCGAGCACTAAAAATCGCCATGATTGAAATACCTGTAATATCACTTGCAGTGCTATAGAAATACCGGAAATTAGAATTATAATTGCTTGCTTTTTCAACGTCGGTTTATTAGTTTAATTTTAATAACCGAAGGAAGCCATCCACAATGCCGTATTATATATAACATGAAGGTATTCGCATTTATTCTTTGTGATGATATAGAATATGAATAATTCGAATTGGACTATATTAATTACAATATAAATACACTTTACCGGAGGAAAAATGGCAGACCAACCTTTTATAGTTATAGCTCAAATAAGAATTGATCCTGCAATGATAGAAGATGCTAAACGTGAATTAGAAACACTGGTAGCTCTCACGCGGAAAGAACCGGGATGCATACGATATGAATTACATCAGTCAGCCGAAGACGAGACAATCTTTCTATTCTATGAAAAATGGGCAGGTAAAAGCGCTGTCGACAAACACTTTAAAACACCGCATTTTCAGGCATGGGAACGGAAATCAGCAAAAATGGTAATAGAGCCGGTCAAGGCAACATTCTGGAATTATATATCATGAGGAAAATCGCTCAATCAGGAAAATATCCGGAATCGTTATACGTAAATAGCAAATTCAAGCCTGCTTGCCGGAATAGGCCAATCGTTTGAAGCCTTTGACCAGATAAAGAAAACTTAATTTGGATAGTAACCAGAATGCCCGCCTTATTAACGGTGCCCGGTTAAAACCAAACCCGAACTCCTCATAATGACTGTATTTGAATCCCTCTTTAAAATGCATAGAGGCATAGAGGTTATCCAGCTTTAGAGCGTTTTTTGTAGACCTTATCCGGTAGTCTAATTGCGTTTCCCCTTCCCTGATCCCATCCTGACATTTTTGTTGTTCTTCCATATTTGCAGACCGATTATGAGAGTGATTTTTATTTACGATACTATACCATCTACAGAATATATGTTCAATATAAAGTCAATAAAGCTCCATGTCGGTTTTTCTCCCTGCATTAAAATGAGCTATTTATTGATTTTTCTTTCTGCGTTGTACAACTGCAATAAGAACTCCGGCTGCAAGATAGAAAACACCGACGGAGAAACATATAAGAAATATTTTCCAGGAAGCGATTTCAGGCGATAACCAGTCTCCGAAAAATAATACGACACCAACCGTAATATCGATTATTCCGGATAGCACCAGTAAAAAACTCCAGAAATTATGTAACAATATATATTTAATAAGATTCGTTTTATTCCTCATGGATAGAATGGTTCTATGATAGGTCAGTATAGAAAAATCGTCAATGCCGACCGAACTTAGAAGGGAAAGCCGTACTATTGTATTTCTATGTCCGAAGGAGACCGCACTTCGATCTCCATTATCCCTTTGTATTTCTCTATTTTGCCGCATACACAGACTGTCTTTTCGCTAAAAAATATTTCCGGTGGTTCTGAAAAACTATCCCGGTATTCCTCCCATATAACAACAGTAAACCTGTCTTTCTCAGGATATGGTTTTCCAATGTTTAAAAAGGTCGGTTTGCCGTTTGATCCGCTTGCCCATCTTGTATCAACTACCGGACCATATACTCTAACCTTTATGCCTTCATATTCTTTGGCTTCGTTCCATGCTATTTCGGGAATTTCATTACTTAAAGAAAATGAACTTGACGAACTTGATTTGTCGGATTCTGTAACCGGAGTAAATTTATCTTGCGGTATTACCGGCGCGTCAGAGTACCGGCATCCTTCGATCACACCTGTAAAAAATACAATTAATATAAGGAGTGATACAAAAAATGTGATTCTATTTTTCAAATATCACCTCTTATTTCGATGTGAGGTTTTTACGTAAGTACTATTTACTTACATCGATCGGCACTACACCCTGTTTTTTCCGGATATAGTACACGATAATCCCGGCTATTGCGGCAACTATAAAAAGAGGAAATGTCCAGCGTGCATTTTCCGATGTAAGCATGCCGTATGCCAGAACCAGCATAAATACGATATTAATACATATAGCAATCAGTGAAGTAACTTGTATTAGACGTGGGTTAAACTTGTATTTTGCATTTTGATAAAGCTCTGTATGCTTTTTTGGAAATCGGTATGCAGTACAAAGTACGAGAGTAATCATAAATAGAAGCCCGAAATTGAGCATTTGACCGAGTACAATGAGAGGCGGGTTAATAAGTAGCGTTATTATAGTCATCCCGAAAGCGAGGGTAATACCCCAATGCGGTGTACCGAATCTTTTGCTGATTTGTCTGAAAATTCTGGGGAAATAGCCGTCTATAGAAAACACAAGTGCGTATCGCCCGGCAATAGTTAGAATCAAATTAATCGTAGTAACAGATGCAAGTATGCCTCCCCCCGCTATGAAGAAACCGAGTGGAAATCCAGAAAGAAAAGCTTCTGCAGGTGCTCCAAGCGTTGCCTTTTCTGCGAGAAGCTGCCAGTCCATAACGCCTACAGCAACAATTTCAAGCAACAAGTAGATGCCCAGCACAATTAACATACTTATAAGAAGTGCGCGAGGAATTACAGACGATGCATTCTTCACTTCACTTCCAACTTCAATACCAAATAGACCTCCGGCAAGTAATGTAAAAAGCAATGCCGAAGCACCGATAAAACCGATAAATCCACCCGGGAACAAATTACTAAAATTTTCCGTTTTTATTGCGGGAATTCCGGGAATGATAAAAGTTAACAACGCGAGTACTAAAATGATAACAGTAGCAAGTTGAACATAAATGGTCGGTTTTATCCCGAATACATTAAGTAAAAAGAAAATGCTCACTACTGCAATTGCGGTTGGAATTACAGGAATACCGGGCCATAACATTTGCACAAAATTTCCTGTGATAACAGCAAAGAGCGGAAGTGCCCCTATCGGTATTGCAACGAAAAGGGTCATCCATGCTGCTACCGCGAGCGGCCTTGAAAATAATTTTGCATATTGATAATTTGCACATGTCGCAGGAATTGCAGAAGATAGCATGATATAAGGAACCATCGCCAGCAAAATTGGTAGTGCTGAAAATATTTGTGCTACAAACAGGGACGGGCCTGTCATACCGGCAGCAAGTGCGGTAAGTGCAAACAACGATCCGCCGACATTCAACCCTATCATGATTGCGATCAGAGCGTATAACGTGATCTCTTTTTTTAATAGTCCTTCTGCGGTCCTGTATGCTATATTATCCATGAAAACATCTTCCTCTAAATATTTAATGAGTTTATCTTCTAACCCGTGTTTTTCCGGTCAGCCCTCCTGCCATTTCACTTGTCCTGTTTAAATTTCTGAGCACGACCGAAAGAATTACCAAAATAGAGAATAATATCAACCATATAGAACCACCGAATATCCATATAAGAATCGGTAACAACGGTGAAGCTATAAATATAGCAAAGAATAAACGTTGTGAAAACAATTTTGGTTTGCTGAACAATACAATAGCAAGTGGTATCAATGTTATCCCGGTAGCAATAGGCGCCAGCACCAGAAACTCACCTATTATCGAAGCAGCACCCTGTCCCCCTTTAAAACCAATAAATACCGGATAACTATGTCCGATTATAGCGGCACATCCGGCAGCTATAACCCATAACTCGTTAAGTTGCATTCCCTGCGCTATGACTATCGTCGCTGCTCCCTTTCCGATATCCACTGCTGCTACAATTCCACCGGCTACTTTCCCACACGTTCTGAATATAGCACCCGCACCTGCATTTCCAACATCCAACTCACGTATATCAATTCCTTTTTTCCATTTTGCTACAAGATAGGCAGTAGGAATTGAACCAAGCAAGTAACCTATTACAATTGATGTAAAACCAAGCAACATAACTTAATGAATAATACCGGGAATGACCTGATAAGTATACCACAATAAAGTATCAATGTGGCTGATTTATAATACGTTCAAAAAAGTAACCTGTATATTATATCAGTTTAAGGTCAATGAAGCTTATCGACGAATGCAGATAATTGAATATGTGAGTTATAACATTAGTACTAATAAGCAGGGTGTGAACAGTAAACTACGCGTCAAACAAGCCCATGCTTGCATAACGCTCTGTCCGGTCTGCAAAGATAGTAACAATTGTTTTTTCAGGGCCAATCTTACGCGCAACTTGCATGGCAGCCAGTGTATTTGCTCCCGATGAAATTCCTGCCATTATTCCTTCTTCATGTATAAGCCTTCGTGCCATTTGAATTGAATCGTCGCTTGCAATCTTAATAATACCGTCGACTTTTTTTACATCCACCAGGTCCGGAATAAAACCCGGGCCGATTCCCTGTATTTTATGATAACCTATCTCTTCGCCGCTCATAACCGCTGATTCAGCAGGCTCAACGGCAAATATTTTTACGTCAGGGTATATCTCTTTTAATGCTTCAGCAACCCCCATTAGAGTACCTCCTGTGCCGACACCGGCAACAAAGGCATCAACCTTCCCATCGACCTCTTCGAGTATTTTCCTACCTGTTATCATTTTATGTGCTGCTATGTTGTCCCGATTATTAAACTGATCCGGCGTCCATGCATCAGGATTCTGTTTTTTCAGCTCTTCAAATTTCTTGATTGCTCCTGGAAATCCTTCATCTGTCGGAGTAAGCACGAGCCTGGCGCCAAATGATTCCATCATCCTTCTTCTTTCCACACTCATATATTCGGGCATTACAGCGATAAAATGATACCCTTTTAAGCTTGAAAGCATTGCAAAGGAAATACCTGTATTTCCGCTTGTTGCTTCGATGATCGTAGAACCGGGTTTTAAAGTTCCTCGTTGTTCAGCGAGTTCCATCATAAATAAAGCCATGACATCCTTTATACTGCCGCTCGGATTGAACATCTCAAGTTTCGCATATATGTTCGTTGCAGGATTATTTACTCTATTTAATCTGACAACAGATGTTTTGCCAATCAAATCAAGTACACTTTTTATCATGTCAGGGCTCCTCTAAAAAACGTCGTTGCACAAATTATCGTATTCTTCCCAACGTTTTTCAATTTTTATCGTATGACATTTCACACAGCTGAATAAAAGTTTATAGTGTTCTTTATGGTTTATTTCACTTAACCTTAACGACTGCTGAACAGGGTATGTCTATTACAGAGGAATTAATTTACCAGCAGTATAAAGGGGGAAAACGACAAACGCCTTCCCCCTTTACTCAATACGTACATTTTACAACATTAAAAATGAGACTTCATCAGCTAATAAATGCCGGATAATATAAAAACAATACCGGCGATATAATCAGCTATTTTATCTCAGCTACTGCTCCGGCGTCCTGAAGTTTCTGCTTGATTTTTGCAGCTTCCTCTTTATTAACGCCTTCTTTTACAACCTTGGGAGCACTTTCTACCAGGTCTTTCGCTTCTTTTAGTCCCAAAGTAGTCAGCTCACGTACGGCCTTGATTACACTGATCTTATTCTCACCGACTTCATTTAAGAATACAGTAAATTCAGTTTGTTCTTCTTCTGCTGCTGCCGGTGCACCTGCTGCCGCTGCGCCTCCCGGGACTGATGCCATAGCTACCGGTGCTGCTGCGGTGACACCAAACTCCTCTTCAAGTGCTTTTACCAGATCTGAAAGTTCGAGCACTGACATGCTCTTTATTGCTTCGATAAGTTCTTCTTTTGTCATATTTTTGCCTCCCTGTTTGGAATTATCTCCATCTTTTATTGATTTTTTTACTTTTGAATCTTCTGTTTCTTCCTGTGTTATTACTTTTTCCTCTTCCGTATTCTCCGTCACCTTATTCTCCTTCCACCTTTCGGATTTGTGCTTGCAATACATTAACCAGTCCACTTATTGGTGAACTCAATACTGTATGCAATCTTTGTACAGGACTCCATAATTGTCCTAACAATTGAGAAACAAGTATTTCTTTTGACGGAATATTTGCAAGCTCCGTAAGCTGCTTTGTAGTGACTAACTGGTCACCTAATATTCCACCTTTGATTTGTAGTACCGAATTTGAAGACTTAACATACTGTGTTAAAATCTTCGCAGGTTTTACTACATCATCAAATCCAAAAAGTACGGCGAGCGGTCCGTTAAGCAAAGTATCAAGTTGCTCCTTCCCCGCTTTCTGTGCAGCAAAACGGACAAGCGTGTTTTTTGCCACCTTATATTCAAGCCCTTCCGCACTCAATTTTTGGCGCAATGCTACCATTTCTTTTGCATTAACACCTCTGTAGTCCGTCGCAATAACAATCGTACTTCGCGACAGGCTTTCTGTCAGTTCATTTATTATCTTTTCCTTATCGCTTTTCAACATAATTTCACTTCCTAAAATAAAAAGTCCTTGTGCCATGACACAAGGACTTAATTCACGTTATTAGAAATAACATAAACTATACCTCGGCAGGAATTATTAAGCGCAAGGCACCTGCTGTCACCGGCACATTAAATTTATTATTTAATTTATAAAGAACCCGATGATAAAGCCATCAGAGATTTGAGATCGAGTTTAATACCGGGGCCCATAGTGCTTGTAATAGTCGCACTTCGAATATATTGTCCCTTTGCTCCGCTTGGTTTTGCTTTAATAATAGCTTCAATCAATGCTATCAAATTTTCATAGAGTTTTGTTGTTTCAAAACTCACTTTTCCTATCGGCACATGTATGATTGCCGTGCGGTCAAGCCTGAATTCCACCCGACCTTTACGGGCATCTGAAATAGCACGATCCAGGTCATCAGCCGGCACTACTGTTCCGGACTTCGGGTTTGGCATAAGCCCTTTTCTTCCGAGTATTTTACCCAGTTTACCTACTTTGCCCATCATATCAGGAGTGGCGATACTCACATCGAAATCAAGCCATCCACCTTCAATCTTTTTTACCATTTCGTCATTTCCAACAAAATCAGCACCGGATTCATTTGCGATTCTCTCGGCTTCTCCCTGGGCAAAGACCAGAACACGTACCTGTTTTCCAAGCCCGTGCGGGAGCAATGCGACACCTCTTACCTGCTGGTCAGCACTACGCGGATCCACACCCATTCTTAAATGAAGCTCAACCGTTTCATCAAATTTAACAAATGTCGCTTGTTTTACAAGCTCAACTGCTTCTTGAGCTTGATATTTTATATTTGAATCAACCTTTTTAACAGATTCCTGATAATTCTTTCCTCTGGTCACCATTACTTATTCTACCTCTATTCCCATGCTGCGTGCCGTACCTTCAATAATACGGGCTGCATTATCTACATTTACAGTATTCAGATCCTTGAGCTTTATTTTTGCTATCTCTTTCACCTTATCGCGTGACAACGTTCCAACTGTTGTCTGACTGGCCGTACCGCTTCCTTTTTCTACATTCAGAGCCTTTTTTAACAGGTCTGATGCAGGAGGTGTCTTTGTTATAAAGGTAAATGACCTGTCTTCAAATATTGTTATCTCGACAGGAACAATCGATCCTGCCTGCGAGTTTGTCTGATCATTATAGTCTTTACAAAAAGCCATTATATTGACACCATGTTGTCCGAGAGCAGGACCAACCGGGGGTGCTGGTGTAGCCTTTCCAGCCTGTATCTGTAACTTTACGATTGCACGTACTTTCTTAGCCATTTATAACCTTTCCACCTGCAGGAAATCGAGTTCGACAGAAGTCTCTCTTCCGAACAAACTCAACATTACTTTTACTTTACCTTTACCTACATTTATTTCATCGACCGTACCGATAAAATCAGTAAACGGTCCATCGACAACACGAACACTTTCACCCTTTTTAAAACCCACTTTAACTTGCGGGGCACCTTCTTCCATCTGACGCAAGATCGATTTCACTTCATCCTCCGCAAGTGGAGTAGGTTTATTCCCACCACCGACGAATCCGGTAATACCTGGAGTATTCCGTACTACGTGCCAGCTTTCATCATCCAGCTTCATCTCGACCAGCACATATCCCGGAAATATCTTTCTTGTTACAGTTCTCCTCTGCCCACTCCGAATTTCTATCTCATCTTCGGTAGGAATAACAATCCGGAATATCTTATTTTCAGCGTCCATATATTTGACACGCTGTTCAAGGTTCCGTTTCACACGTTCTTCAAAACCAGAATACGTGTGAACGATATACCATCTTCTGTCGTTAACACTCATCGTCTTAGCCACCGCTTAGAAACACCTTCGTCACAAGTTCTGAAAAACCATAATCGAGAGCACCCAGAAAAATTCCAACAGAAACGCATACAGCTAGAACCATAAGCGTCAAACGAATGGCTTCCCGTCTCGTCGGCCAGACTACTTTTTTTAGTTCGTCATAGATATCACGAACAAAAGCAAATCTAGACTTCTTCTGTTTAATCACTTTTGATTGATTTTTTTTGGCCAACGATTACTTAGTCTCCCGATGTGGCGTATGTTTTCTACAGCGAGGACAATATTTATTCAATTCCAGTCGCTGAGAATCGTTTTTTCTGTTTTTACTCGTTGTATAAGTCCTTTCCTGGCATACAGTACATGCCAGATGGATTACACCCCGAACTTCACCTTTTTTTGCCATATAACTATTCTAAAATTTTACTTATTAAACCGGCACCGACCGTTCTACCGCCTTCTCTGATTGCAAAATGCATAGCTTCTTCCACTGCTACCGGGTAAATGAGCTTAATGGTCATTTTTACATTGTCACCGGGCATTACCATTTCAACACCTTTCGGCAATTCGATGTTACCGGTAACATCAAGCGTACCTACATAAAACTGTGGCTTGTAGCCATTGAAGAAAGGTGTATGCCGACCACCTTCTTCCTTCGTAAGTACGTATACTTCAGCTTCGAAATGAGTATGGGGTCTTATACTGCCCGGAGCTGCAAGCACCTGACCGCGCTCCACATCATCTCTTTCAACGCCTCTGATCAAACATCCAACTGCATCACCAGGCTCAGCCTCACTAAGCGTCTTGTGGAACATTTCCACACCGGTAATAACTGTCTTTTTAGTCTCTTTAATACCGATAATTTCAATTTCGTCACCAACTTTAACGGTACCGCGATCGACTCTACCTGTCACAACAGTGCCTCGACCTTTAATACTGAAAACATCTTCAACGGGCATTAAGAAGGGTTTGTCTTTCGGCCTTTCGGGTAGAGGAACATACTCATCAACCGCATCCATCAGCTTGAGAATAGGACCACACCACTGACATTCCCTTTGACCGCAACCGCATTCCAGAGCTTTCAATGCGCTCACACGCACAACAGGAATTTCATCGCCAGGGAATTTATATTTTGACAGCAGCTCTCTCACTTCGAGTTCGACGAGCTCAAGCAACTCTTCATCATCCATCATATCTACTTTGTTGAGAGCAACTACCAGACTGGGCACTTCAACTTGATAAGCAAGAAGGATATGTTCTCTTGTCTGAGGCATTGGACCATCCGGCGCACTGACTACCAGGATCGCTCCGTCCATTTGAGCGGCACCTGTGATCATATTCTTTACATAGTCTGCATGTCCAGGACAATCAACGTGCGCGTAATGGCGTTTCTCTGTTTCATATTCGATATGGGCTATCGCTATTGTCAATCCACGTGCTTTCTCTTCCGGAGCGTTATCTATCGTATCGAAAGCCCTGTATTGCGCATGCCCCTGTTTAGACAAGCACATAGTAATCGCGGACGTTAATGTTGTCTTTCCATGGTCAACATGTCCTATCGTACCAACATTCACATGTGGTTTTGTTCTTTCAAATACTTTCTTTGCCATTTCGGAAATCCTCCTTCTTTATCCGAGCCCACAACCAGATTCGAACTGGTGACCCCGTTCTTACCAAGAACGTGCTCTA
>CAZAIO010000063.1:0-16057 GCA_964485235.1 uncultured Dehalococcoidales bacterium | reverse complement strand
GATGTTTTAATCTACGCTGTTGGTGATGTAGGTCCGTTTGGAGATGACTGTTTTTCGATATTCAGACACTTCACCGGGGTTCTGAATCAGGCAGATATAGCGTTCTGCCAGCTTGAGGTTAATCTATCGAACAGGGGGGCTGGGCCTCGCGGTGCAGAAAATGCGAGGAACCCTGTCATAGCCGATGCTATAAAACAGGCAGGTTTTAATATCGTCTCATTCGCCGGTAATCATTGTTTGGACAGCGGTGTCGATGCTTTCAATGATACGATAGACAACTTAAAAGCCCGGGATCTAACTGTAATAGGTGTCGGCAAAAACATCGAAGAGGCCCGGAAACCGGCAATTATCGAATGTAAGGGCAATAAAATAGCATTTCTGGCGTATAATTCTGTTGTTACGGAGGGATCTGCCGCTCAGGCCAATAAGCTGGGATGTACTCCGTTGAGAGCCCGGACATTATACGAACCGGTTGAGATGCCCGGACAACCGGGCATTCCGGCGAAGGCATATACGTATTCTTTTAAAGAGGATATGGCAGCCATGCTGGAAGATATCAAGAAAGTCAGGTCACAGGCTGATGTTGTCATAGTCTCGATGCACAGCGGGGTACATATAACTCCCGCGGTAATCGCCGACTATCAGAAGGAGTATGCATATGCCGCTATAGATGCCGGCGCAGACCTGATACTACAGCATCATGCTCATATTCTCAAGGGTACTGAGATTTATTCCGATAAGGTAATTTTTTATGGACTTAGCAATTTCGCGATTGAAGTTGATTTCATGACCAAAGAGTGGGCGGAAAGTCCCAAAATAAAAGAAGCAAGAAAAGCGTTTAATCCGGACTGGAACCCGCCGTATGAGGACTATCCCACTTTTCCGTTTCCTCCTGATGCAAGAAAAACTATTGTTGCGAAATGCGTTATAAATAATAAGAAGATTAAGAAGGTCTCGTTCCTTCCTGCATATATTAATCAGAAAGCAGAGCCGGAGTTGTTGGCTCCGACAGACAAGCGATTTGCCGAAGTATGCAGTTATATGGAGGAAATTTCAAAAGACCAGGGATTGGATGCCAGCTACGTTATTAAAGGCGATGAAGCAATAGTGAAGGAGTAACGTATATATCGCACCGATAGCTTGAGTGCTGCTTGAAGTATGCCTTTTCCGGCGTTTATTGATTGTTGACCCGAAATGAGAATCAAGCCTGACTATATTGAAGTTATAGCTTCAGGCCGAGTTCGTACCCCTCGTTCATGGCTTCTTTGGCATTTCGTACTCTTACGCAATCTCCTATCGCGTACAGTTCCGGGACACTGCCCTGTAATTCCTGTAACAGACTATTTTCAGGTCTGGCTCCAGCAGCCATAATCACGTTATCAGCCGGCAGGAATAACAGTTCATTATCACTTACTATTAAAATACCGTTGTCCTTGATTTCAAATACGGAGGAGAACGGAAAAATCATTACTTCTCTTGTAACGAGGCGCTCCCTCAACGTGACAAAAATATTTCTTTCCATTGGTTTACGGCCTCCAAGACGGCTTCTGGCAACCAGTGAAACCTTTTTGCCCTGTTCTGCGAGCAAGGCAGCTGTTTCCATCCCCCTATGGCTTCCGCCGATAACGACTACATTGTAACCTGCTTTAACTTTGCCGGTGATAACGTCCACAGCCTGAATTACATTTTTACCATTGGAACCTGGAATATCCGGAATTTCCGGGACTGCCCCGGTGGCAACGACTATAATATCGTTTTTCTTCTCTTCGACAAGTTGCCCGGTTACTTCTTTATTCAGGATGATTTGTACTCCGGCTTTATCCAGATCCCGGATCAAAGACTGTGACAGTGTCCGGAAGTTCGCTTTGGCAGGCAGGCTGCAGGCGATATTCCATTGCCCGCCAAGCTCAGCACCCTTTTCATAAAGGGAAACAGTATGCCCCCGCTGTGCCAACACTCTGGCAGCTTCCATACCTGCGAGCCCGCCGCCAATAACCATTATCTTTTTCGGTGATGTCAGTGGTTTAAGTTCAAGCTCGTTTTCTCGGAAAAGTGCGGGATTAACCGTACAGGATAACTGCAGGCTGCTTTTACTCTCTACACCGTCCGGTGATATACGGCCGATACGGCAGTTATTGCAGTAAATACATTTGCATATATCTTCAAGGTGTTCTTCTTTTGCCTTCAGCGGTAATTTGGGGTCCGCAAGCAGAGCCCGTCCCATGGCAACAAAATCAGCTTTATTTTCCTCCAGGATATTTTCAGCAAGAACAGGGTCTCCAATTTTCCCCACGGTTATCACCGGAACGGAAACAGCTTTTTTGATAGCTTGAGCCAGATGGACTATAGCACCATCGTTATGCATGTAGGTCAGGTCACGCCACTCGCGGGAATCCGGAGTGCCGACGGAAACGTTAATTGCATCCACGCCGGAATCAACAAACATGGCTGCCTGTTGTTGAGCCTCTTCGACAGTTAATCCGCCGGGAAGAAAATCGCTGCCGTTCATTCTGATCAGGACAGGAAAATCCGGACCGACCTCTTTCCTTGTCTGCCTGATCGTCTCACATGCAAATCTCGCCCTGTTCTCTATGCTTCCCCCGTATTCATCAGTCCTTCTATTTCGGAAAGGGGACAGGAAAGCACTGAGAAAGTAACCGTGTGCCGCGTGGATTTCAACGGCATCGAAACCTGCCTCTTTGCATCGCCGTGCGGCTTCGGAGCGCAGTTCGACCAGGCGATGTATCTCATCACGGGAAAGCTCTTCAGGTGTTATTTGATAGGTGAAACAGGGGACAGCAGACGGACCTGTATTCATAATGGACTGGTATGCCAGCTGGCAGGCGATTTTTGTTCCATAGGCCTGTACTGCATTAGCCAGTTGCCTCATTCCGGGTATAAATTTATCATCATAGAGTGCCGGTAAATAGGGGAAATGGGCTTCGGCGGTGAAAGCTGTAGCCGATATAACGATCAGACCTGTACCACCTTTTGCCCTCTCGATGTAATAGTCAATTATTCGCTTCGTAATATGACCTTCTTCGTCAGCATAAGGAGTGCCCATTGCAGGCATCACTATTCTGTTTTTTAACTCCATCTTACCGATTTTTCCCGGTTGAAAAAGCCTGTTAAATTGTGTCATTTAGTTCTCTCCTTATGATGACATGTAATACTCAGAAGCACATTAACATGTATACTACATATATACGACAGATGGAAATACGGCTGCGTCTCCTTACATCCTATTGTTATCGCTGTAAAAGTGAATATCTGTTGCATAACAAAGGGTATCTTTGTTATTTGTGAATGATGACTTCATTCCCGTCAACCGTGTAATTGGTTTCGAGGTCCTGGTCCCGGGTGATCTTCTCGATATACTTTACTACTTCACCGAACCGCTCATCATCAGGGGACAATATTTCGGGCTCGGCCTGATTGTTGATATACGCAGGGAGAAACGATACTTTTTTAATCTTTTTATTGTTAATAACGCATTTGGCGACGACGGTTTTTCTTGAATCGGGAGGAAATGAATATGACGGGTAGTCGGGATACGGCGGATTCCATTCGGGATTAAGATATTTAATATCGTCTTTTCCCATAGTACTTTGTGTCCATTCTTTAGTCATAAAGAATATCTCTACTGCAAAGTTGCCGAGGCCGTAAAAGATTACTTTATCAGAATATATCTCGATACCCCTTTGCATGTGAGCATGATGTTGCAGGATCAGGTCTGCACCCGCATCGATAGCTGCATGTGCTATGTCTATCTGATATTCAGCGATTGCGGCAGGCATCATACGAATTCCACAATGCATCGAGACGACCACGAGATCAGCCTGAGTTTTTGCTTTTTTCACGTCATTTACCATTGCTTTTAAATCATCCCTGTGCGGGAATGTATGTGTCATCCGGGAAGGTAAACCCGGTTGATGCTCGTCTATCGATTCGTAAACTGTCCAAACTCTTATAGGTGTACACCCCGGCCTTTTCTCATTGGCCCAATAGCCTTCCCGTAAAACTGAATTGTAAGCCAGGAACGCTATTTTTGTATCTTTGCATTCAATGATTTCCGGCTTTCTGGCTTCCTCGATATTTCTGCCGACACCGATTACCCTGAGCCCTTGCTCTTTAAGATGGTCGATAGTATCGAGGAAGGCATAAATTCCGGCGTCCAGGCAGTGATTGCTTGCGAATGAGACGACGTTGAAACCCGCATTTTTAATTGCAACAGCTGTGACAGGGTCGCGCGACCCTGAAAATCCCTGGTTTCCAACAATTCCTCTATTGGATATATTGACTTCAAGCTGGCAGAATGTTATGTCTCCGCGGCGAAGAACACCGGCGGCATGTTGAAATATTGTATCGGGATCATCCCTGTCCGGTCCAACATCGCCGACAGCGTAAAGCAGTATATCCTGATCAGACTCATTTACCATTCATTTCTCCTTATTGCATGATTTCATATTTTAATGATCTCTTCCATTTGTAAATAATGGAGAGAGGAATTAAATTGTTTTGCGGCCGGTTATAGCAATTGTATTATACCGGTGTTTTGCTACAGGCTTCTATTATACCAGTCTTGAAATTTCATCGGACCAGAGCAGAAAGACTGCGAAAAAACGTAATATCCGGGAAACAAGCCGGAACTGCCCAATATCTGGTTGAAGCCTTGCGGATAGCAATAAATTGTTCTCAGAGTGTTCGATTTTACAGGCACCTGACGGCAACAATAACCATATTATACATAGGAATGTCTTCTACAAATGCTTTTCCCTATTATGTCTCTTCTACCCATGCCTCAAAGCGAAGGCCGGAAGCAGGATGATATTTTCTCTTAAATGCGTCAGGGTAATTTGTTCTCAATTCGTCCAGGTCGGCTTTTTCGACTTCGACGAGAAAGCTGCTTACTACCATGCCATTGGCATTTTTAGAAGTCGAGTTATGGGGTGTTATGGTATTGATTGCTCCCCCCCTATCAATTTCACCGGGTACTACCGGATCATATCTGGCACCATGGTCCATATAGACCACACCGGGCATCATCCTTTCCGTTACATATGCACCACCAAGGACAATGCCTCTTTCGTTGTATACTTTGACGACATCGTGATGCCTGATGCCTCTTTTTGCTGCATCAGCCGGATTTATCCAGACAGGCTCGTATTTGTAGCCGTCCGCTCCGAGGATTTTACAGGTCGGTGCTTCTCTTGTCCATGAGATATCATCGCACTGGGCATGCATCCTCCATCTGCCGTGGTTGGTAATAATCAGCAACGGATATTTGTGTGCCCGTTTACTGGAAGTCCTTTCATCATGGCTTTCCCCTTTTTCAATCCAGTGAGGTACCGGCGGTCTTTCCGTGTCGTCGGGGAAGTGTTTTGCCAGACCAAGAGAGTAAAACTCTATCTTTCCTGACGGCGTTTGTAGCGGATTATTTTCAAGGTCTCTACGGAATTCACTGAGACCGGCCGGGATTTTATCCCAGTCCGGATCGGTCGGTATAACAAAATATCCTTTTTCCTTCAATTCATCATAAGAGATCATATCCTGAACATCATGATGCTCGAAATTGATTTTTCGCAGTTCCTCTTCAGTGAAACCTCCTGTGTACTTTTCCAGCAGCCCGAACTTCTCCGCTATCATGCTGACTATTTCATAGCTGCTTTTCGATTCGCCAATGCCAGCACATTTCCCTTCGTAAATTATTGAATAATACTGGTCGCTGGAATCCGTAACGATATCCTCGCGTTCGAATTTACTGCAGACCGGCAGGACGATGTCAGCAAACAGGCAATCGTTTTCCAGCCAGGGGTGCATCGCAAGCATGAACTCTATCTTGGGGCTTCTGAGAGCCTTTATATATGTATTACTGTCGTTCCAGCATGTTATCCAGCAGGGCGTGTCGGTCCATATCATGTGTACTTCCGAGCAGCCTTCCGCCGGATACGTATATTTGTTGAATTGATCGGTCTGTGTACCAAGAAATGTCGAGTTGCCGTACCAGCTTATAGGCGGATTGAGGATAGCATCGTGGATGAGGTTTTTCGGGATGAACTGTGTCGGGTTGATCGGTGCCGGTGTCATGCGTTTTTCTATTTCGTTAAATCCTGCACCGTCGATACTTTTCTCTGCTCTCTCGCTTTTTATATCGATTATTATATAATCGTTGTGCATCCCGAGCATACTGAAGGATGATTTTATGCTTTTAGGTAACGGACCGCCTTTATAACCACCGAACTCATTCATCAAACCGGATACGCCATATTCGATCATTTTGCCCTGATGGACTCCCGGTTTGCCGAGTCCCTGCATGGCAAGCAGCAGAGGTTCGAGCCTTCCCTGTTCCGAGGCATACGCACTCCTGATGCCGGGTCCTCCGTTACCGTGCATTATCGAGGTCCGCTTTGAAGCCCATTCCCTGGCAAGCGCTTTGATTGTTTCCACCGGGACCTCGCATTTTTCGGACGCCCACTCGGGCGTCTTGGGCTCTCCGTCTTCTTTTCCCAACACATATTCTTCAAAATTTTCATATCCGTACGTATGTGTGGCAATAAATTCTTTGTCATAGGTGCCTTCGGTTATCCATGTATAGGCTATTGCCAGTTGCAGAGCTGCATCGGTATTCGGCTTGATGGGTATCCATTTATCGGCATGGATTGCAGCACCGTAGTTCAGGTCCGGACAAATATAAACGCACTTGATACCGAGCTGTGTGAACCAGTAGCATAACTTGCTCGATATTTGCCCGTTGAAGCACCATGGTGTAGTTTCCGGATCGCAACCCCAGAACAGGAGCATCTCACTGTTCCGTGCAATATCCGGTATCGTATTTGTATCGGGAACCATTTCACCATGTCCCGGGGTGTCTGTTCCCCACACATGCTTGGCACCCAGGTGCCATCCTTCCCAGCTGTCCATATTTCGGATCTGTACCGTATAGCCGCCTAATAGTGCAAGGAGTTTATTGGCGCAGCCATGTGTAGCGTGAATGAACTGGGTTTCTCCATGGCCTTCCGACTGTGATAATATTCCTTCCATTCCGTAGGTGTCTTTTATTCTCTTGATCTCGCTGACAATAAGGTCGACGGCCTCATCCCATGATATCCTGACAAATTTGCTCTTGCCCCTGTTTTCCGTATTTCTTTTGCCGTTCGGGTCCCAGTCAACCCTTTTCATGGGATACAATATTCTGTTAGGCGAATAGATTCGCTTTTTATATGCTAAAAATAACGGAGGTAAGAGCACCTTCATGTCCGGTTCAAAGACCTGCCCGCGTGCATCGATTTTCCACGGATTGAATTGTTCGGGCTTATAGTGCAGGTCATAACGCAATGGTCTCATTCTGATTATTTTTCCGTATCGGGTATCTATTATCGTAGGACACGAGCAGCTCGATGAAAAACCGTTAAGACCGAGTCCTTTAATAAATGACCCTTCGGCAGAGGGTTCTTCGGTTGACCTATCGCGTGTGTTCATTTGTCGGCACCTTTCATCTCCATATTTATAAGGGAATTACTTGTCGTGACTATTATTGACCGGTTGAAAAATTCAAGTGTACGGCGCATGCAATAAAACAATCATTACGGGAATCCTGTTTGTGCAGTCCTTTTCATGAGCGTTTTATATAGAACTGGACTTTGTATGTTATGTATTAGAGCGACAGGAAAATGAATAATAAGAATTAACAGTAAATTTATACCACTTTCACGCTGGTCGCGCAAGTATAATATTGTCGAAGTAGACAATATACCATTATATTTTTAAATAGCGGGAAACTATATCCGCCCAAACTCTGTTTTACGTATCCTGACACCATGCTTCGGTATGGCTGTAAAAAGGATTCTCATCAACATTTGCATCTGGTCGCTTTGGACATATCTTGCATGCGGATTAATCGACGAGGGTGTCGATTACGAGAAAGAGCAATAGAGGCCTTTTGTAAGCTGTATGCCCGGTTTCTATCTGAATTGCCCTGTAATTTATAGCGGCAACGACCGAAATGACACCGATGTTATCCGTTTATCGTAGAATTCACGCCGGTCTTCGGTAACTTGAGAGCGATAAATAGGCTGAGTAATGACAGGATGCTGAGCATAACAAGGGTTGAATTCATACTACCTGTAATATCCAGAATGTATCCACTTATCCATGGACCGGTAAGTCCGCCTATATATCCGATTGACATTGTCATCCCGCTCGCAATACCTACCGATTTCGATGGCAACAGGTCGAGCGGGAGAGCAAGTGTTATTGGCAATTGTATACCGACGGCAATGCCCAACATTACTACAATAACCCAGTAAAAAGGAACGGAAGCATAGATGGCACTTACCAGTGCCAGGGAAAGAAGGAGAAAAGACGGCCAGAGAAACAGTTTTCTTGAACCGATCTTGTCGGACGCCCATGGTGCAATAAATGTGAGAGGAATGCTCACCCAGGACATGACAGACGATATAATAGCCGCCAGCGTTGGAGGCGCTCCCTTTGACATTATTAATTGTGGTGCCCATCCCAGCCAGCTAAAGGCAATATAATTACCCAGGAAGAAAATAGCTGCTATTAACCAGAGGTTTCCGTTTGTCAATATACGGAGCAATGAACTGTTTATTTCACCTGACTGTTTATTCGGCGGGTCATTTTGGTGAGGTTCTCTAATTATAGTCCACCACATAACAGCTGCTACTACAGCCGGTATAGTCCAGATGTAAAATACACCCTGGAAGGTTCCGGTTATCGGATAAACTACAGGCAGGGTGATTGCAAGTGCAAGGGCAATCCCACAGACAATTCCGGTTGTATATATACCTGTAGCAAAACCGATTTTTTCAGGCGGAAAACAGGCACTTGTAAGTTTGGGTAAATTTGGAAATACTATACCGAAACCGACTCCGTAGAGGCAGGTAAAGGTCAGGAGCGTTGCAAAATTCGTTGAAGTGCCTCTGAGAAGATTTCCGATAATAATAATAATAATACCGATTCCGGCAGCTTTGCGGATGCCGATCCTGTCTGCAAGGGCGCCACCTGGTATGGCAATCGCGGCAAGGATAATCATGGGGACGGAAAAAATGATCCCCGCTTGCGCATGACTCAGAGACAATTCTTTAGTGATAATATGTAATATCGGTGATACACATAAAAGCGGAGTTTCGAGGGCGAAACCCATAAACCACATACATACCAGAATTATCCAAGGGCTTTGAGGTCTCATTTCTGACTGCAAATATACCTCCTTAAATATGAAAATGGTTGACTCTATTTGCTGATTGGCCTGACTTTTGAATTACGTGGCAGCTTAATATCAACAAGCTTATAACATAGACTTTTTACTATGTCAACAGGAAATATCCCCGTAATTGTACAGGTGGCAGGTTTAGTATTCGAAGGACTTTAACAGTGGATCATGAATGATATTAAACAAAATGGATGTAAGGATAATGCAGTTTAAATCTGGGGAGCGTACAATTTGAGGAGTCTCAATTCATTGGCATCTTTAATTCTTATGCCTTCCCGGCTCACTTCAATAATTCCTCTTTTTCGTAAAAGGCTCATAACTCTGATAGTTGTCTCTTTTGTTAATCCCGTATGATTGGCTATTTCTTCCATCTTAAATGACAATAGCGGGCCAAATTTCTCATAAAACCCGTACAGCATATCGAATACCCTTTGCTGGGCGGAACAGTCCCAGGAAGCTTTGATCTTATTAGCCAGGATGCATAATATTTGATCTGCATGGACTAAAAATTTCAGTTGTAATGACGGTCTTTGTGAAAGAAAAAAAACAAAATCTTTTCTGCGTATTTTTAATGTGACCAGATTTTCCTTAGCTTTTGCAGACAGCCAGCGGGGATGGCCGCTTATTATACCGTTCATACCAATTACGTCTTTAGAGACATTTCCACCTATAATGCGACCTGATAATGCGCTGCTAAACGATTGTATTTTGCCGCTTACTATCACATACATATAGTCGGGTTCATCGCCTTCTCTATAAACAAAGGTATCTTTTTTAATATTGCATAATTCTGATATATCGGCTAACGAACGCAAGTCATAGCTATCAAGGTCGGATAACAAATCCCACTTTTTCAGAATTTTAATTTTTACATCTTGTAAATTTGTATTGGCCATCTTTAAGCTATTTTCATAACGACTAAACAGATAATCATTGTTGCTGAAGACTGATTGTCAATCGGGAATTGTCTGTCATCTGTTTTAAAAACTTATAATGGAAGCTAACCTCATTGATATGATTTTATACCCGTGTTCCCTGTAGGGTCAAATGACTATAAGTCTATGTGTATTTTATGACTTATACAGGAAGATAAATCTGTTTATTGCTTTAATTTTTTTAATTAAAAATAGTAACACTGTTTAATCGTACAACGATGATTTAAATCATTGACTACAATTTATATTTAGGATAATGTGATAAAGTTATATAGTTGCTTATTGCAAATTGATTTTAAGTCTGATAAATTTTGAAAGTTCTATAAATACAGGTATCCGTAGCCGATATGGTCATTTATAAAGAAGCAAGGGTTTAAATCCACTAATAACGAGAAAGGGGGTTAGAGAAAATAGTTTAACCGGCAATGAATTTACTACATTTATGAGTAAAACATAGAAACAGGAGACTAAATGAAAAAGCTATTATTGATATCATTTATTATGGTACTTGTAGCTGGATTGGTCTTTGGCGGTTGTGCCAAACCAACGACATCTGAAAATGCTACAGACGGAACTGAACCACCCGCAAAAACAGAAGTTATAAAATTGAAACTCGCTTATGGCGCACCGGCAGCAAAACCGGACCGCTATAGTTATGTACAGGCTATCGATGAATGGGCTCAACAAATATCGGATGAAAGTAACGGTAGAGTGCAGATCGATATATATCCCGGTGAGTCTTTGCTTGAATATGAAAATGTATTTCAGGGCGTTGTTAGCGGACAAGCTGAAATCGGTTATTGGGCTCCTCATTATGATATGAGCGCCTTTCCTATGACCTCGGTTTTTGAAGTGCCCGGTATACCCTGGGGAACAAGCGAGATGACATATACCGTAATGCATGAACTATATAACAAGTTGCCTGAAATGCAGGCTGAATTTGAAGGGACGAAGCTGCTCTTCCTGACAAGCCAGCCGGCTGCACTTGTGTGTGTATCTAAAGACAAAAATCTGGTAGTACATACTCCTTCAGATATGAAAGGATTGAAGATTGCTTGTGCGGATTCATCCGCAGAACTGATTGAAGCTGTTGGAGGCACCCCGGTAAGCATGCCGGCTGCCGACCGTTATCTGGCAATTGAAAGGGGTATGGTAGACGGGACGGAAATAATCTGGGGTGGCGTGTTGGCTTTTCAGCTTATGGAGGTGTGTCAATCATTTACCGAAAAAGTAGGATTCGGTCAATCATCTAATGCAATGATAATGAATCAGAAGACCTGGGATAGTCTACCTTCCGACATACAGGATATATTTACTAGTTCAGAGGAATCGGGAGCTATCGCCGTTCTGAATGGTTATATTGCTGAAGGCGATACCGCCCGTGAAATTGTCCGGAAAGCAGGCAGGACAATATATGAGCCAACTGTAGAAGAAACCAAGTTATGGACTGATGCTTATGGTCCGTTACGTGAGACATGGGTACAGGAGCGGGAAGCCGAAGGATTATCCGGCCAGGAGGCAGTAGACGAATTGTTGAGTCTTGCCCAGGGATATAACAAATAATCATCCCGTTCAAATTGGAAAACGTAAAAGCGTTCTTAAAATATCAGGGTTAACAACATAATATATCGTAGCGAACTTTTTAAATAAAACAATAAGGTGATATACCCGAGAAGATTGCCCGGAGGGATGTTTACATGGCTCGTAACGATACTGTGAGCAGGTTTTTACAGACTATAGATAAAGTTACAAGCTGGGTAACCAGCAGAATAAGCGGTATCGCAGCAGGTATTGTAGCATGCATGATGATGGTTATAGTGGTGGATGTAACGCTCCGCTTCTTGAACCACCCTGTAATAGGTGCTGTTGAGATCGTCAAGTTTATGCTGCTTATGGTTATTTTCCTTGCCTTGCCCAATACGCATTACAGGAAATCCCATATTGCGATAGACTTGTTTTACAACAGATTCTCACAGAAAGTTAAGAGATACGTCGACATTTTTGGCGATATCTTCAGCCTGGGCATTGTTTCTTTACTGGCATGGCGGGCTATTGCCCATTTTCTATATTTCTACAGGGAAGGCAGCTATGTTGTAGCATTAAAAATTCCTCTTGCTCCTTTCCAGTTTATACTGGCCTTCGGGTGGGTTCTTCTCGGGTTTGTTTTGCTTCTGGATTGTTTCCGTACGATTTTCAGGGGGAATGCGCAATGAGCAGTATTACAATAGGAATAATAGGAATTGCAATACTGTTTATAATTTTATTTCTCAGGGTGCCAATCGGCCTGGCTATGGCTGTAGTGGGATTTGCCGGTTTTGCGGTGCTGGGCAGTATGAGCGGAGCACTGAATATCCTTGAATTGGTACCGTATGATGTGGTAACTGATTATAATTTTGCAGTAGTCCCTCTCTTTGTCCTTATGGGGTGTTTTGCTGCTGAGACCGGTATAGTCCGTGACATGTATGCTGCTGCGTATAAATGGGTCGGACAGTTTCGTGGAGGGCTTGTCTCGGCGACGATTTTAGCGTGTGGAGCTTTTGCTGCTGTTACCGGGTCTGCCATGGCGGGAACGGCAACAATGGGAAAGATTGTTGCCCCGGAAGTCGCTAAATACAAATACGATAACAGGTTTGTGGCAGGTGCTATCGCAGTCGGTGGGACTCTTGGTTCGCTTATTCCCCCGAGCATGGTGTTTATCCTGTACGGGATACTGACGGAACAGTCGATAGGAAAGCTTTTTATGGCCGGTATTATTCCCGGAATAATTGTAATAATATTTTATCTTGTAACAATTTTCGTTCAATGCCGGATTAATCCCGCTATCGGGCCTGCCGGTCCAAAAACCAGTTTAAAGGAAAAAGGTGCCTCTCTCAGACATGTCTTGCCGGCATTGATCCTGTTTGGTATTGTCATGGCAGGTATATACGGCGGTATCTTTACTCCCACGGAAGCTGCCGCAGCGGGAGCATTCGGGGCGCTTGTCATCGGTCTGGTTATGAAGCGACTTTCATTTCAAGGTTTCAAAAAATCATTATCGGACAGTGCGCGTATTACCAGTATGATGATACTTCTCCTTATAGGAGCGTTTATTTTTAATAAATTCCTTTCCGTAAGCAGGATCCCGTTTGAATTAGCCGGGTTGATAACGGGTCTTGCGATGCCTCGCTATTTCATTCTCAGTATAATCATATTTGCTTATATTATTCTTGGATGTGCCTTCGATCTTTTATCGATTATGGTGCTCACTATTCCTATTGTTTTTCCTATTATTACTAATTTGGGTTTCGATCCGATATTTTTTGGTGTTTTGATTGCAAGAGTAATGGAAGTAGGATCAATAACCCCACCGATTGGTATTAACAGTTATGTGCTTGCCGGGATTATGGACGTTCCGCCGGGGACTGTTTTCCGTGGAATAATACCATTTCTTGTCTCCGACTTTATAAATATTGCCCTGCTGATGGCATTACCGCAAATTTCATTATTCTTGCCTTCAGTCATGATGGGCGGGTGAAATTACAGAGAATCTGGTATAGCTTTAACCCGGTTACTTTTTTCGACCGATGGCCTGCTTTGCCGGTCAGGTGCATTATTTTACCGGACGGCACAGGCGTTACTGAAGTTCAACGAAATCTGCATTGCGGGGTGTCATATAATTTAAAGTCGGCATGGACATGTGAAGTGTCCGGTCTGCTTATTAATATGCCAACCCGCGACGGCGCAGCTTCTCAAACGGTTAACGAGTCTTAAGACAAATTATTTTCACAATATCCTGATTATCTGCTTGAGTTTCGTATATTATACATTTACAATAAAAAACAAGGAGGCGCCGTTAACCGCAGCGGCGAATGTAAAAATGTACGAATGTAAATATCCGCATCTTTTTCAGCCAATCCGATTGGGAAATACCGTTTTCCGAAATCGTTTTTTTTCAGCACCAGTCGGTTATGTCTATTATTCGTCGCAAAATCATCCTCTTGATGAGACTATAGCATTTTTTGAGCGAAAAGCAACCGGAGGTTCGGCCACGGTAAACGTCGGCACCGGCATAGTAGACAGCATACGGGGCGTCGGAACGCCTTATCATATTCGACTCGATGATCCCACAGTACTTCCACCCCTCTACCGTCTGGCATCTGCAATAAACAGGCACGGAGCAGTTGCTGTTATGGAGCTTCAGCACACAGGCGCAAACTCTTACTCCTCATTAAAAAAGGGGAATCAGATATATGGAGCAGTAGACGGGGTCAGTTCTCTCGGATCTTTTGTCCCAGAGATGCCCGAGGCGATCATTGAGGAGACAATCGAAGCATTTGCAAATGCGGCGTCCTTTGCAAAGTTCTGCGGCTTCGGAATGGTTACCGTTCATGCAGGGCATGGATGGCTGCTCAATCAGTTTCTAGACCCCAGAGTAAACAATCGCAAGGATAAATGGGGGGGCAGTCTTGAAAACCGCTGCCGTTTTCCGCTGGCTATTGTAGAGAGGATAAAGCAAAAATGCGGTCGCGGTTATCCGATCGATATGCGTATCAGCGGGGCGATGTGCTATGAAGGCGGGTACGGCATTGATGAAGGCATAGCAATTGCAAAACAGTTTGATGGAAAGGTCGAACTGATTCATGTTTCTGCCGGAAGCCATGAAGTTCCGGAGGTCTTTACCGTTACGCATCCCAGCATGTTTCTACCGGACGGCGTGAACGTGAAGTATGCGGCAGAAATCAAAAAGCATGTAAAAACCCCTGTAGGAACCGTCGGCGCCCTGTGGGAGCCGGAGCTTATGGAAGAAATTATTGCGTCAGGAAAAGCGGATGTCGTTTTTACTGCCCGGGCGATCATGGCCGACCCGGATATTCCGAAAAAAGCGCGTGAAGGACGGGCTGATGAAATCAGACCATGCCTTCGTTGCTTTGAATGTTTTTCCTGTCTGGCAACAAAACGGCAATACACATGCGCGGTGAATCCCGAAATAGGCTTTGAGCAGGACTGTAGACATGAGTTACCTCATTCTGTCAGTAGGAATGTTCTTATAGCAGGCGGCGGTATTGCAGGGATGCAGGCAGCCCTTACTGCTTCACAGCGCGGGCATAATGTCATCCTCTACGAAAAGGACGAACGGCTCGGCGGCGTACTCAGGTGCGAGGAGAGAGTCCCGTTTAAAAAGCTCCTTTCTAATTATCTGGACTACCAGGCGAGGATGATTTCACGTGCGCCGGTAGAAATACACCTGGGTACCGAGATAACGCCCGAAATGGCAAAGAGAGCCGGAGCAGACGTCATCATCGCCGCCCTCGGATCGCGCCCTGCCGTTCCGGAGATACCCGGGATAAATGGCAGCAATGTCCTCACTTCAGAAGAAATATATTATCATCCGGAAAAAGCGGGGAAAAAGGTTGTGATTATCGGTGGAGGTCTTGTAGGCGTTGAGCTTGGCATCTTTCTCGCAGGGCTTGGCCGTATAGTTACCGTTATTGAGATGATGGAAACTCTTAATGACGGAGGAAATCCTATTCACGGTCTTGCTTTAATTAATGAGATAAAGAAATGTAACATAACAGTTTCCACTTCCACCAGGGCTTTGGAGATAAACGATAATGGAATAATCGGTGAATACGTGGGGAGCTCGTTTACTCTACCACCGGTTAATATCTTGCAGGACAGCGAAATGAAATCGAACAGCATCGATACGGTAATGAGCAGCGGAGATGGGAAATGGGACAGGAAGTTCTTTGAAGCCGATACAGTTGTCCATGCAACAGGCCGGCAACCGCTCCGGGATGAGGCGGAAGCTTTCCGTTTTTATGCGCCTGAATTCCATCAGATCGGTGATTGTATTATACCGAAGAACATTCTTCAGGCGACACGTACGGCTTTTGCAATTGCCCGGGAT
>CAZAIO010000062.1:0-16177 GCA_964485235.1 uncultured Dehalococcoidales bacterium | reverse complement strand
ATCGTATTACCTGAATCAGGTGACGGACCGGAAAGAGAGTAGCTGATCGATCCTGAACCTACCATCGTTTTCCACGGCTGCCCGTCGAGAAGTGCGTTCACACTTATAGTGCCGGTGCTGGGCTGCTGTGCGAAGTTCAGGGTGAAAACGATTGTGGCGCCGCCCTTCAAAGTTTGCATGAAGTTCGGGGTAATACCCACAAGCGAGGCTCCCGCAGGTCCTCCGCCTGTATAAGTAATATTGTATTTGCCCGTGGGGAGATTATTATACGTGCGCGGCACCTGCTGGTCGATAAAGCTGGATGGTCCACCTATACTATAGTGAACGATACCGGACCATGGTTGACCGTTTAACGTGGCCTGGATTCCGATACTACCTGTCGTTTGCTGGGTATAGAAGTTCAGGACGAACCCTCCCGACCTGCCGTTGCTCAGGTTGATCGTATTTCCCGGCATAATGCCGCCCAGTGTCGCTCCCTGCGGACCGCCGCCCTGATAGGTGATGGTGTAGGTTCCGGCGGGTGTGTTATTCAACGTCATAGGAAGCTGATTATATGAGCCGGAGACGGGGCCTGAAATCGAATATTGTACCGGTCCTGACCAGTTAGTCCCGTTTAATAATGCGGTGATGGAGAGCTGGGATGACTGGCTGGACGAGAAATTCAATGTATATTGAATAGACCCGTTATCGGGCAGGTTCTGTACTGCTGCGGGAGAGATTCCTGTGAGTACGGCTCCCGAAGGTCCTCCGCCTTTATATGTCATTGTGTATGATCCTGATGGCAGATTACTTATACTTTGAGGCACGGTATTTTCTGAATTTTGTACCGGCCCTGATACAGCGTAGCTGAGATTTCCCGTCCATTGCGCGCCGTTCAAAGTGGCGTTCACTGTTATCGTGGAACTTGCCTGCGTATTGAAGTTCAGCGTGAACTTGATCGTACCACCACCGGTCAATTCCTGTGACGAAGCAGGTGTTATATTGGTCAACGTGGCTCCTTTAGGACCACCGTAACTAAAAGTGATGGTGTATGTACCTGCCTGGACTTCGGTAAATTCCCATGGAACCGAGTTGTCCGTATCGCTGAACGGACCGCTAATCTGATAGCTCAGTGTGCCGTTCCACGGTTTTCCATCGACAGTGGCTTCCACCCTGATCGTTCCGATATTGCCGGGGGTTACGTTAGACGGAGTCTGAAAACTCCAGTCCGGTGTCCAGTTGGAAGCGGTATTTCCTTTTTTAGCGAGTACTTTCCAGTAATACCACGTATTGCTGCCGAGCTTACCTGAAGGTATTTCATAGCTTGTGTCCCTCAAATTGTTGGCATCTACGACGATATCCTGAAAATTGCTGTCCTTGGCGACCAGCAGACGGTAAGTGGCTCCTGCCAGTGATCCCCATGTTAGCGTGGGTGATAGTGAAATCACAGGACTGCCGTTTGCCGGCGAAGAGAGGTTCAGTGTCGGCGAAGGTGATATAGAACAACCTGCCAGCAGCAGGATGAATATCAATGCCAGTATTTTCAAACGGTACATAGTCTTCTCCGATATTTATATTTGTTACATATCTTAATGGTTATATATTATCGGTAACCTGTCAATAGTACAATGGTCACTACAGTGATGTCAAAAGAAGGTATTTTATACTAAATCGAATCTAATTGATAACGTGAAATTAAAGATCGTATAGTCAAGCCCGTAACGACTATAACGGCGATGCTAATGTGGAGCGATCAGCCCTGATATACCCAGCCATAACTGATAGCACGCGAAACAGGCAAGTGCGACAGCTGAGACCGCTACAAGCACGCGGCTCACTTTTGTTCCCAGCATTCTCATTGCAGAAAAGACCATGATGATTCCGGCAGTGGTCGCGATCATGCACCCGTAAAAGCCTGCGACGAGCGCCAGCCCGTGTCCCGGGGCTTCCCTCCAGCCTTTCAGGAGAAGGGGTCCCATAACAAGGCTCCATGCGATATAAGGATTGGGGTTCAGCAGGTTTACTGTTACCGCTTTCAGAAAGCTCTGTCCGGCAGACTGCGTGAGCGCCGTCTTGTTTAATGTGTAATGCCTGAACGATCTGTATGCGCCGAAAGCAAGAAAAAACAGAAAGATGCCGCCCGCGATGTGAAGAATATTTTCCGCCTGTGCGGGTACATGGTTTAGTACCAATAGTACGAGAATGACAACCGGTATATCGCTCACGATTGGAGCGCAGGCGGAGGGTAGCGTATGCCGCCAGCCGTGACTGAGCGCTCTCGAAATTAAAAATGTCTGCATCGGTCCCGGCTGTACCGCTGCGGCAAAGCCGAACGTAATTCCCATAATTAAATAAACTGTCATAGCATTATGTGGTTTCCAGAATATCGTGGTACCGGTTATCGGAGCATAGCAAATTTTACGGTTGCCGGGCAATGTTCAGACTCGTATGTATATTCATCTCTGTACCAGCCGGTAACCACGGTATGAAAGGCATATGGGTAACACATTAACCGGCTGCACCTGTTGAGGCAGACTATTACGTGGCAGAGCTCTCATCAGTATCCTTGCGTATGGTACTCTTAAATGATAGCATTGACCGTGCTATGCCAATTCACTTTTTCTACGGCTGGTGGATAATCGGTGCGCTTTTCTTGATTTCGGCATATTTGAACGGCATTATCTTCCTGGGTTTCACAGCTATTTTTGAACCGATAGTATACGAATATAACTGGAGCTATGCGCAGGTGTCCTTCGGGGCTTCGATGTGCTGGATGTCCGGGCTCCTGGCCCCCCTGGTCGGAGCGTTTGTTGACCGCTGGGGTCCCAGAAAGATTATTTTTGGTGCACTTGTCATAATCGGCGCCGGGTTGTTGCTTCTGTCCCGCATTAATTCACTTTCGATGTTCTATGGCGCCTGTCTCCTGCTTGGCGTGGGCATGGTCGGATGCATGGATACTGTGCCGGCAACTGTGACAATTAACTGGTTTCGGAAAAAGGCGTCGATTGCTATGGGCATCATGCTCTGTGGCCCCGCTGCGGGCGGGCTCCTGGTCCCATTAGTTACGCGAACTATCGATACATTCGACTGGCGGGTCGCAATGGTAATATTCGGAACAGGTACCTGGGTCCTGCTTTTACCATTATCGCTCCTGATCCGGCACAAGCCTGAACAATACGGCTATTTGCCTGATGGTGAAGTGATTAAAGAACAGGTTATCGACGAAAACGAGACCCCCTCACAGATCAACGAGGTATCCATTGGATTAAAGCAGGCGTTAAAGAGCAGACCGTTCCGGCACATTGCGCTGGGACTGATATGTCATATGTGTGTGATCAACTCCGTTATAGTACACGTGATGCCCTACCTGAGCAGTATCGGTATTGCCCGGACAACATCCAGTTTCATTGCAAGCGGCATACCGTTAATAAGTATTGCAGGCCGCCTTAGCTTTGGATGGTTGGGGGATAGGCTTGATAAAAGGCGGATAACAGCGCTGGGTTTTGCCCTGCTCAGTCTGAGCATGGTGTGCTTTGGCTTTTCTTCAGCCGGGGTAATATGGTTGCTCATATCGTTTCTCATCCTTTTCGGTATCGGGTACGGAGGTCCTATTCCCGTGATGCTTACTTTGCTGCGGGAATATTTCGGCAGGACCAGGTTCGGCAGCATTCTTGGTATTATCATAGGAGGAGCACTGCTGGCCGGCATGGCAGGCGCGCCTCTGACCGGATGGGTATTTGACAGGTTCGGTAGTTATACAGGTGCATGGTTCGCCTTTACCGCAATAACGATTGTCGGTATGCTCAGCATTCTCACCACACCTCCGTCCGTAAAGACCGGGTAAATTGATATCGAAGCACCGGGTAACCTCTGACGTATCTCGCAGGTGCAATTCCCACTTTGGTTACGGTGAGAGTTACTCGACATGAGTGACCTTATAACTGTTACCCCGATTTTATCGGGAGGACCTTCGATATCGGAGTCGTTTCACGTAGGGGCGACCGGCCGGTCGCCCTAACGGTGAGGTTTTTGTATAAACTGGCACATGGGTAGAAAAGAGGTACTAGCCCATTTGTCAGCCGGATATCATCCAAAATACCGACCTTTTCAGGGCAACCTTGCCCTATGCTTATTCGTTTTAATTGATAAACGGGTTATATCGTAAGCCGGAAAGGCAATTGAATATGCAGATGAGCGAAGTGAAAGAAACAAAAGTAATATTTAATAAAATAAGAGCTATCCCCTGGCGGGATTATACGGGCAACTGGAAGCCGTTCGTCGCCGGTGTGGTATCAGTGCTTGCGCTCATAGCTATTATATTTACCCTGCCGGTCAAGACCATAACCACAAATACCGTAGAAAGCTATTATGTGACTGAGACGAGTCTGGAACCTTACATGGTAGTCGAACCGTTTATTACCGAAGAGGTACAGGAACAGACCCGGGTCATTGCCGATGGATATTACACCAGTGTCCCGCTGGGGATCAGCTTTCCTTTTACCGTTCAAGAGTCGAATGCACATCTGGTCGGAAGTTATAACAATCCGTTCACCGGTACATTTAAAGTAATCGCTATGCCCAATAAAATCGTATGGGAGCACCTCGGCTCTCGCGGAGAAATAGATGTTATGCTGCCGGAAGGAGAATATAAAGGCGTATTTCAGGAGAATATTATGTGGGGGCAGGACTGTTCCATATATCTGGCTGTACAGTGGCTTGAGACAGTCGAGGTTACCCGCTACCGCGAGGTTACGAAATATCGCGATGTTCCGGTACAGGTAGAGAAGCAGAGGACGATCACTACACAGGCAAAAGTATCGCTCTGGAAATACATTTTCAGCTGAAATAACAAACAACCATACAGTTTTTCTATAAAGTGAACAGGATAGTGTTAAAACGCCTCGATCTTATCCTCAAAGTTGTTTTTGGCAGGACTGAAAGCTATAATTAATCACATTACGTACCGTTATTCGGAGAAGAAGGAGTAAACAATGCCTCCCTATGTGTATTATAAAAAGCAGTTCATGCCTCTGGAGGATGCGAAGATGAGCATCCTCACCCATGCGCTGCATTATGGGACGGGCTGTTTCGACGGTATTCGCGGGAACTGGAACGAGGAGGAAGGTGAACTTTACCTGTTCCGTGTAAAGGAGCACTTTGAACGCCTGCGGAACGGCTGCCGCATATTGAGGATCAACCTGTCGCTTACTGTCGACGAAATGGTAAAGCTCACTGTAGAGACTGTGGCGAAAAGCAATTACCGCGAAGGTGTCTATATTCGTCCTGTCGCCTATAAGAGCCAGGAGGCGATCGGTGTCCGCCTTCATAATCTGGAGGATGATTTCTTTCTTATAGTTTCCACCCTTCCCGCATATATCGACACTGAGAAAGGCGTCCGCTGCTGCACATCTTCATGGCGGCGGATCGACGATACAATGATACCCGCCCGGGCAAAGACAACCGGTATTTATGTGAACAGCGCGCTGGCGAAAACGGAGGCGAATGAACGCGGTTTCGATGAAGCGATTATGCTTACGATGGACGGGCATGTCTCCGAAGGCAGCGGTGAAAACATTTTTCTGGTCCACGAGGGAAAGCTTATTACTCCTCCCAGCGCGGATAATATACTCATAGGTATTACACGCCAGACGGTTATCCAGATTGCACGGGAAGAGCTCGGCCTGGAAACGGTAGAACGGTCTATCGACCGGAGCGAGATGTATATCTGCGACGAGGCATTTTTCACCGGTACCGCAGCCCATGTTGCCCCGATAATCGAAATAGACGAACGGCCGGTCGGCGACGGTTCAATAGGGCCGATCAGTAAAAGATTGCAGGAAATCTACTTTAGAATTATTGAGGGGAACTATCCCAAATATATGCACTGGTGCACTCCAGTTATGTCTAAAGTCTCCGGATAATCCTTTCGTATGAATGACAGACCCGCTCTGAACGCTCAATGATTTACGGGTAAAACAACAGGGCGGGTTTTATTTTTCGGGTTGTAGAATGATGATTAATAAGGGGAGATATTTATCGTCTCCCCTTTTCTTTTTACATCATTACCGTTCCGCCGTCTACGAAGATAATCTGCCCGGAGATGAAATCCGAGTCTGCAGAGGCTAGAAATACGGCGGCTCCTACGAGATCGGATGGCTGTCCGCGTCGCTGCATCGACTGTTCGGAGACCGCGAGTTCGAATGTTTTATCGCTGTTTTTCTGCTGAAGGCTCGCTTCCGAGGCAGTGTAACCCGGACCGATAGCGTTGACGTTGATGTTGGATGCTCCGAGGGCACGCGCGAGCGCATGGGTGATGGTATAGACAGCGCCTTTGCTACACGAATAGGGCAAAAAGAACTGTGATGCCGGAACTCTCGATACATTAGATGCGATGTTTATTATCTTACCTTTCTGTTGCTTCATCATAAGCGGCGCTATTGCTTTGCAGCAAAGCCATGTCCCCCGTACGTTCACGTTGAAGATACGGTCCCACTCATCCACAGACCATTCGTTCCACAGGGTAATGTTAAGACCGGCCCATATAGCGGCATTATTCACAAGGATATCTGCCCTGCCATACTTTTGAATGACCGTATCTGCCATTTCTTGAGTAGCTTTTTCGTCAGAAATATCGGTCCGGACTGCGAACGCATTGCCGCCCATGCCGTTGATCTCTTTAACTACGCTCTCAGCCTGTTCCATGTTGATATCGGGTATCAATATTTTTGCGCCTTCCTCGGCAAACCGCAGCGCGAAGGCACGACCGATACCGCGTCCGCCCCCTGTAATGATCGCTACCTTGTCCTTTAATACCGGTGACATATACTCCTCCTTTTATATAGTTTGAACCCTGTATGGCCGTATGTGTATATCTTCAAACAAAGGCTGCCCGCTGTCGGACGAAATGTATTTGCGATTATAATACCGGACAAATGATACGGTGGGGACTGCAGGACTTGTCCGGACCGACAGCAGGATATCTCCGTCTCATCGCGTATTCACGTTTCCCTTTTCATATTCTTCAAGGATACACTCCACCGCCATTGCAGCGGTTTTCATAATAGTACAACCCTTTGTGATGCCCAGGAATTCATCTCTCATTGCCGGGTCTGTGAGGTTCCAGGCTTTGCCGAAATATTTTCTCTGCACGTCTTTGCAGAGGATGGAATGGAATTCCTCGTAATATTTATCAAGTATGCAGCGTTGAATGGCATCGAAGCCCATATCCATTGTACTGCCGTCTTTCTCCTGCATTTCCCGGGTACTTCCCAGCGCCATCCCTATCGCCAGCGCGCTGCTGGCTACGGCTCCACACGTGCCGTTCCCTGTAGTGCACATACCGGCGGTCAGCGCGGTGGCTCCCGAAAAAAACCTGTTTTCCATATCGATGGGTATTATCTCCAGCCCTCCCCATCTCAGCGCATCGATAATCGCAAGGAAGGTACACTGTCCGCAGCCTTTGTATTTTGCTTCGTATTCTGTTGCCAGCTCTTCAGCTTTTTTTACGATCCCCTCTTTTTTTCCGGTAAGTGACGGCATTTCCCTGTCCCTCCAATTTTATTTTATACGTTTTTATTATATCGCGACTATATAATATTAATTCGTATAAAGGCAATAATCATAAAATATCGTGTATTCCGGAATTCACTCCATCCTTTTAACTTCCGTATGTATTTGCATGGATCGGGCAAAAGGCGGATATCCGTTCGGCAGTCGTGTTTTATCGATGTACTCCTTTCAATAGAATTGTTCGGGCCGGAATGGAGAATCTCGATCTGGTTTTATTGGAAAACGACAAAGTGCATTACGTTCGGTGTATATATCTTCGATACTAATAAACTAGTATATATATATTTTTGTCTAGTATAATTATAACCGAAAGTATTGTAAAATGATATATAATATGCTAGATTAATAGTACGAATCCACTGCTACATTCCAGAAAAACCTTTTTAAAAAACCTCATATTGCGGGTGATAATTAAAGTTAATGCAGGCTTTTCGCGTTATACGAGGGAGGTGAGAATTGAGATAGTTTATCCGTGGTCGATTGCTTTGATGCTTTTATGAGTTCATGATACTCATCGGGCACACTAAACGAGTTCAGGTTAAGGAGAAAAAAATGGCTGAAGATTTATTGAATACGTTAGCGGACCTAAAGGAAAAAGAGGCACTGGAAATCGTACAAAAGCGACTTGATGCCGGTGATGATGCCATGGGCATTCTCGACGACGCGAGAAAGGCGATGGAGGTTGTCGGAAAGCGTTTTGCCGATTCCGAGTATTTTATTCCTGACCTTGTCTTTTCAGGTGAAATACTGAAAAGTATAAATGAAATGGTGAAACCGAAACTGGCAACAGGAGGTGATACCAAACGTCTGGGCAAAGTGATCATCGGGACAGTTGCCGGTGATATACACGATATCGGTAAAGATATAGTGGTATTCATGCTCGATGTGAGCGGGTTCGAGGTCTATGACCTGGGCGTCGATGTGCCTGCTCAGAAGTTCGTGGAAAAGCTGAAGGAGACCGGTGCGCCGGTTGTCGGACTGAGCGGGTTTTTATCGCTCGCCTTTGATTCGATGAAGCTGACGGTCGAGGCGATAAAAAGCGCAGGGTTCGACGGCAAAGTGAAGATAATGATCGGCGGCGGACAGATTACCGATGAGATCAGGAAATATACCGGTGCGGATGCCTACGGCAAGGACGCTATGAGCGGGGTCACTCTTGCCAGAAGCTGGATTGGCTCCTAATTAATAATTCGGATAGATAATCGCAGGAGGTTATTGAAATGGCTAGGACATGGGAACAGTTATCACCGGATGAAAAACAGGAAGAGATGTTCGATAAATGGCTTTCACCTCAGGGGGTTGAATTTGTTAGCCATGAGGCGGAAAAGTCATACAAAGAGAGGGTGACCAGAATAAAAGATGCGATTCAGATGAAGAAAAAGCCGGACAAGGTGCCAGTTCTGCCTCTTCCCAGTTTTTTCCCTGCCTTCTACTCCGGCTATACTCCGGAAGATGTGATGTATGATTATAATAAATGTACTGAGGCATGGAGAAAGTTCGTGCTCGATTACGAACCGGATGCACATATGGGATGTGCCGGACCTGGTCCGGGGAAGTTCTATGAGATTCTTGATTATAAGCTCTATGCATGGCCGGGTCATGGAGTACCATCGGAACATTCCTATCAGGCTTGTGAAGGTGAATATATGATGCCTGAAGAGTATGACGACTTGATCGATGACCCATCTAACTTCTTCAGTCATAATTATTTGCCCCGTGTATTTGGTAAGCTCGATGGATTCAAGATGTTGCCCGCACTGACCGGTATACTTGAGATATATGGCGTCGCTTTCAATTTTATTCCTTTTGGATTGCCGCCTGTTCAAGAGACTTATAAAGCACTTTTCGAGGCCGGAGCAGAAGCCTTAAAATGGGCTGGTGCAGTGGGAGGTTTCGACGTTGAAATGGCAACAAAGGGATTCCCGTCTTTATTGGCAGGGTTTACCAAAGCGCCGTTCGACGTGATCGGCGATACATTAAGAGGTACCAAAGGTATTATGCTGGACATGTACCGACGTCCTGAAAAACTCCTGGAGGCCATGGAAGCGATTACTCCCATAATGATAAAGATGGGTGTAGGAGCGGCCCGGATGAATGCAAGACCAATAATATTTATGCCGCTGCACAAGGGGGCCGACGGGTTCCTCTCCGATGAGCAATTCAGAAAATTCTATTGGCCCACATTCAAAAAGGTAATGATGGGACTGATTGAAGAAGGCTGTGTACCGTTTCCTGTCGCTGAAGGAGGTTATAATACGCGTCTAAACGTTATTAAAGACCTGCCAAAAGGTAAAGTGCTTTGGATGTTTGATCTGACCGATATGGCTAAGGCGAAAGAAGCATTGGAAGATGTTGCGTGTATAGCCGGTAACATGCGTACCGATCTGTTAACAGTAGGTACTGCAAAACAGGTTGAAGACTACGTTAAAAATCTCATCGAAGTTGCCGGTAAAGGAGGTGGTTTTATCCTTTCTAACGGAGCGTTTTTCGATGATGTGAAGCCGGATAATCTCAAAGCCATGGTTGATACTACCAAGAACTATGGAGTATATAAGTAAATAGCCTGTAAACTATTGTAGTAGAGTAAAAGCGGGAGTATGCGATAATTTTTATCCTGAGCGCATACTCTCTTTCTTGGTTAAACACAAGTAAGGAGATAGATGCCCGTAGTAAATAGCGTGAGCCTGAAACTGGAAACCGGCGAAATCATGCGCCGGCAGGGATTTAGTGGAAGGGGAGAGGTTAAGCCGGAGATCGAGCGTGTCGTTCATGAGCTTATTAACGAAGTCGCCAACTATGACCTTTTAAAACCGGCTATAACATATAGAATTTTCACCGCCGAGGAAATGGATAAAAAACAGTTCTCAATAACTGCGGCAAGCTATATGTGCAGCCGGTTGTTGACTTCGACGATACCGGGTTCGGAAGAAATAGCCGTGTCGGTATGTACGATCGGGCCTGACCTTGAAAAACAGGTGACCGAATATTCATGCAGGAGTGAGGCTTTACGGAGTATACTGTTAGACGGAATAGGCAGTACGGCAGTCGACGCTCTTGCCAGAGAAGCCACCAGGCTTATTGCCGAAGAGGTTGCATCCCACGGTTATAAGATAAGCAGGCCTGTCAATCCCGGGATGCCATGCCTGCCCCTCACGGAGCAGGGATGGTTGCTTGACCTTGTACATGCAGAAGATATCGGCGTGAGCCTTACGTCTTCAAGCGTCATGGTACCGCGTAAATCGACTTCAATGGTTATAGGCGCGGGTCGTGAAATGTCACCATGGACGCCGGCGGATATATGTGCCGACTGTGGTCTCAGTGAAACGTGTCCGTATAAATACGAAAACACATAAAAACATAGAAAACCGGTAAAATATAATAAAGACTCCTATTATGATCGATTTTGAACCTGTTGGGAGAAGGGGAGAATGCCTGAAGAACGAATCGCTTCTGGACTGTGCCCGGAGGCTCGGCGTGGGTATTGTCAGCTTGTGCGGAGGACAGGGGAGTTGTCATTCCTGCCGCGTAAAGGTCTTATCTGGGAAAGTATCTCCTCCCACGGCTGCAGAGAAAGACTTCTTTTCAGCACAGCAGTTGAAAGACGGATGGCGCCTGGCCTGCCAGGTCTTCCCTGATGGTGATTGTACAGTCCATGTTCCGCCGGAATCGCTTTCAACCATGCAGCGGCTCCAGGTAGAAGGACTGGAGATAAAGGTAAGCCCTGAGCCGCGTGTGAAATCCCGTAATATTGTTTTGACACAACCTACTCTCGATGACCCTCTAGCTGACGTAGACCGTCTGATCGCGGCATTGCAAAAAGAGGGAAACGTACAGTGTACAACCGTAGACGACCGTGTATTACGGGGGCTTACGAATCAAATACGTTCGTTGAAATGGCGATGCAGGGTTGTTGTGCGCGATGGAGAGATAATCGCGCTGGGCTCGACAAAAGGTCGTGACCTGGGACTTGCAGTGGACCTGGGCACATCCAAGGTATCCGGGTATCTGATCGATCTTGACAGCGGAAATACTCTGGCAAAGAAAGGTATAACCAATCCGCAGGTGAATTACGGTGCGGATATCATAAGCCGTATTCTTTATGCGATGGAATCAAAAGCCAGGAGCCGGCAGCTTCAAAAGCTTATTGTCGACGATTTGAACCGGCTTGCGAAAGACCTGTGCAACGAGGCGGGAGTTTCAGCGGGAGATATCGTTGATATGGTAGTGGTCGGTAATACCGCAATGCACCATTTGCTGCTCGACCTGCCGGTAAGACAACTTGCCCTCTCGCCATATGTGCCGGTTGTCAGTATGGGGCTGGATATAAAAGCACGCGACACAGGACTGCATATAGCAGGTGGAGCTTATCTGCATTTGCCTCCCAATATTGCCGGTTTTGTAGGCTCGGACCATACGGCTGTCCTGCTAACCGTGGCGGATGAAGGAAGTGATAAAGTCGTGATCGCGCTTGATATAGGGACAAATACGGAGGTCTCTATCATCGATCATGGACGGATAGCCACTGTTTCATGTGCTTCGGGGCCAGCTTTCGAGGGATGGCATATTAAAGACGGAATGAGGGCTACCAGCGGAGCGATTGAGCGGCTAAGAATAGTCGATGACATTATACAGTACCAGACGATCGACAGGGCTCCGGCGATAGGCATTTGCGGTTCGGGGATACTGGATGCGATGGCCCAGCTTTATAATGCCGGTATACTGGACGAAAGCGGCAGGATGGCCCGGGACCATCCGCGGGTACGTATCACCGGCGGGAAGCCTGAATTCATGCTGGTCAGTGAAGCGGAAAGGCGCGGCCAACCGGCTATTGTAATCACGCAGCAGGATGTGAGGGAGTTACAACTTGCCAAGGCAGCGATCAGAACGGGTATCCAGATACTCCTGGACTCATTTGGGCGCGATGAAGAAGAGATAGATGAAATTATCATTGCGGGGGCTTTCGGCACCTATATTGATGTTGTTAATGCTATGGCTATAGGAATGTTGCCCTCTCTGTCTACAGAGCGTTTCAGGCAGGTAGGGAATGCCGCTGGTACCGGGGCAAGACTGGCGCTTATATCTTCTGTCGTAAGAGAAAAAGCCCGTATCATAGTTTCGAAGATCAATTACATCGAACTGGCCGGGGAGCCTCATTTCAATCAGACTTTCGTTCAGGCTAACTATCTTGGTACTTACAGATTGAGAAACGGCAAAAGAGAGGAGGTACGCTGATGGATACAAAGATAACAAGCGAAAAGAAGGAAGTTATAATCGGCGATGGCAGGCCAACGGTGCTGATCGGCGAAAAAATAAATCCATCCGGCAGAAAAAAACTTTCCGAGGCACTGGCATCTGGAGATATGGAAATTGTAAAAAGAGATGCATTAGCCCAGGTTGAAGCAGGTGCCGACATCATTGATGTAAACGTTGGAGCTTTTGGCGTAAATGAAGCGGACCTGCTCCCCCGCGCGGTGCAACTGGTAATGGATACCGTGGACGTGCCGCTTTGTATCGACAGCGCTCACCCTGAGGCTCTGGCGGAGGCGTTAAAAGTGTACAGGGGTAAACCGCTGATAAATTCCGTTACCGGAGAAGAGCATTCTCTTGAGCGAGTACTGCCTCTGGTGCGTCAATATAAAGCAGCGGTTATCGGCCTCACACAAGACGACGACGGTATACCGGTCGATGTCGACCGGCGTGTGGCTATCGCACATAAGATAGTAAAACGGGCTGAGGAGGCGGGAATCCCGCGCGAGGACGTAATGATCGATTGTCTCGCCTTTGCCGTTGGCGCCAATACCAATTCGGGAATGATTACAATAGAGACCATCCGGCGGGTGAAAGCCGAACTGGGGGTGAACTTTACGCTGGGTGCAAGCAATATATCCTTTGGACTTCCGGAGCGCGAGGTGATCAATAATGCATTTGTCTCGATCGTCATCGCCTCAGGTGCGAACTCTCTCATTGTTGATGTGGCAAAGATACGTCCTATTGTCCTGGCGGCAGACCTTGTCCTGGCACGCGACAGCTACGCCAGACGCTATATAGCAGGGTATAGAGAACGACGCGTACAGTAGCCCTGTTGTAAAACAACAGATATATAGTGAGCCTGCCCGGCTATCCCTGGTTTCTGGGAGTGACTTATTTTTACAATATGCTGCAATAATTATGCGGTGAGGTAGTTTTCGGCCAGTTTTTTCAGGAAATCAGACTTTAGACGAAGGCTCTCGATATCCAGCTTTTCATTTTTACCATGTACGGCCTGCCTCATTTCCTGGTCCGATTTGAATGTCATCATGCCGACACCGTAACATGGTATGCCGATATCCCTTAAAAACCTTGAATCGGTACCGCCTGATGAAATGCTCGGTACTACCGGTGAATCGCCGATAAATTCTTTCAATGTACCGGCAATAATACGGTAATAGTCGGTACCGGCGTCCGAAGTTGTCGGCGTATTATAATGAGTGATTTCTCCATCTAAACCACCCGTTATTTTGCTAAGTTCATTCAATACGTAGGTCCTATCCTGCCCCGGCATGAACCGGACGTCAACTTCGGCTTCACAAAGGTCGGGAATAATGTTTGTTTTTACGCCGCCGTGAATGACATCAGGCGATACCGTCATGCGCGTAATGGCGGAGAGATAGCTTGCAAATGTCCTGTCCTCTATATTCGCTATGATTTCATCGATATTGTCTTTATTAATCTCTATGTCCAGTCCCTTGAGTTTGGCGACTGTTCTAAAAATCCTTTCCACTTCCGGGGTCAGAATGACCTCCGGCCGGTAATCGGCAAGGTGCTTTATCGCATTTGCCATTTTTATAACTGCGTTATCTCCCAGCATGGGGAGCGAGCCGTGAGCAGAAAAGCCCTTCGCCTCCAGCTTCACCCAGGCGAGTCCCTTTTCTCCTGTTCCGATGAAGTGAAATGTCGTGCCGTCGGCATTGATCGGCGGTTCAGCTCCTTCGTTTACAGCGAAATCGACGGTGAATTTGTCTTTGTGGTTCTCGATTAGATACTTTACCCCGTACATACCTCCTGTCTCTTCGTCGGCAGTTGCCGCGAAAACCAGTCTCCCTTCTAGCT
Source organism: uncultured Dehalococcoidales bacterium (assembly GCA_964485235.1). Classification (GTDB taxonomy): domain Bacteria; phylum Chloroflexota; class Dehalococcoidia; order GIF9; family UBA5629; genus CAZAIO01. The sequence continues at coordinate 1,540 of CAZAIO010000062.1, read as the reverse complement.
TTTTCTCACGTGCCAGCCGGATGACCGCGAATGCTTCTGCTGCAACGAGCCCCTTGCAATCAAGCGCACCGCGACCGTACACAAAACCATTCTTAATCTCTCCGGAGAAAGGAGGAAAGTTCCATCCGTCTGTTGCGGGGACAACATCGGTATGAGAAAGGAAAAGAAGGCTTTTTTTGCCTTCTCCCAGATATGCGAAGAAACTGGCACGGCCGGGGCTCGACTCGATAATCTCATTTTTGATACTGTTGTTATCGAACAGGTCCTTGAGATATTTCGCCAGTTCTATCTCATTGCCGGGCGGATTTACCGTTTGTATACGAATCAGGTCTGACAAGATATCTTCAACGTTCAATCCATTTACTCCTGTATCAGCTAATCATATTTATGATCACATGGTAAATCGGCGGGCTTTTCTTGTCAAAATAACCGATATCACGAGACATAAAAAAAGAAGAGGGCACTGCCCTCTTCTCTCTTATTATCCGGACCGGTTACTTTTCTGTCTTTTTCGTAGCGCGTTTTGCGCGTTTTTTAGGTTCCTTGTGCTCCGTTTCGGGAAGCTGCGATTTTACTTCGATCTTCTTCGGTTTTGCCTCTTCCGCTTTGGGCAGCTTCAGTTCAAGTACACCGTTTTCCAGAGTAGCTTCGATTTTCTCATTGTTAATCCGGAACGGGAGCTTAACCGAACGGCTATAATTACCGTATCGTACTTCACGTGCATAGTAATCTGCTTCTTCCGTAACTTCTTCCTCTTTCTTCTCAGCCTTTAGCGTAAGAATATCACCCTCCAGAGAAATATCGACGTCTTCTTTATTGATGCCCGGCATCTCCGTTTTTACGATCAGGTTGCCGTTATCCTCATACATCTCCGTCCGCGGTACGATATCGCCTCCGGTCATTTCAGGCCAGGCTTCCCAGAATTTTCCCGATAGCTCATTGAGCTCTTCTATCATGCTTAGCGGGCTATGGAATAACGAAGGATACCGGACAACCTCCGCTGGATTTCTTCGTAGTATAATGTTCATACTATAACCTCCTTACTTAATAATTTACTTTAAGAAAATTATATAACGGGATTAAGTTGTAGTATGTGACGAAAGTTACAATAGCTAAGGGTGCCCGGAGGAAAAATACGTTAAGGTTGTGATTTGTTACCGGCCTGTTTTGCCAGCAGAGCAGCACCGTATGCCGTGACAATCTGAGGTTCATCGGGGACCGCCAGCGGTATTCCCATCGATTCTTCAAGGCTGCGTACAAGTCCGATATTTTTAGCACCTCCCCCGATTAATGCACATTCCTTTTCTATGCCAAGTCGCTCTGCAAGGCTGTAGATTTGGGCTGCAAGCGAACGGTGAAGACCAGCTAAAATATCTTCCCGTGTATTGCCTTCGGAAATAAGGGAGACTACATCAGTCTCAGCGAATACCGCACATCCGGTGTTCAGGTCTACCTTTTTTTTCGCTTTGAGTGAGAGTTCCCCCATTTGTTCAAGGTCTACGTGGAGGACGTGGGCGACTACTTCCAGTACGAAGACGAA
>CAZAIO010000061.1:0-17024 GCA_964485235.1 uncultured Dehalococcoidales bacterium | reverse complement strand
ATATATTGGATACAAATTCAACCTGGATTTCACGTTTGTCCCTGGTTTCAAGTGGCAAATTATCATAGCGTACGTATTCTTTCTCCTGCAATTCGCGATAGGCAATTTTATTTGCTGTAATGTCTCTGAACGGTCCTATCTCCCAGAGCCTCTTCCCAATGAATTCCTTGTAGGGATAGCCCAACATGTTTGTGATAAACGGGTTGACATCCAGTATTTGACCGGTTTCTGCATCGAGAATTAATATCCCATCCTGCGCTGTTTCAAAAAGGCGTCTATAACGGACTTCAGAATCCTTCAAGCGTTGCTTTGCACTATCACTCCTGATTCTTGCCAAGCCTTTTTTTTCAATCTCCCGACGCAATAAGCCAAGTTCTTCAATAAGTTGAGCTTTTGTTTTTCGGCTTTCTTTCATATTATGACTCCCACCGCAAAGTCGGTTGTGATGGCTCGAACCTACCTGTCATTTACGCTCATAGATAATTTATATGACATTGTCAATATTTGTCAACAGCACATATCTTGACAGATGTTCAATCTGAATATTATCATTATAAGCACGATGGCCAGTAAAAAACAGAGTTCGAAAAAGTACCGGTTACTGGTGGTTGATGACGAGATAAGGATTCTGAAATTCCTCCAGTCAAACCTGAAAGCACAAGGGTATGAAGTGGTTACTGCAAGCAATGGGCTTGAGGCTTTAGAACAGTTTCATACCGGCCAACCCGACCTGATCTTGCTTGATATCCTCATGGCTGGAATGAGTGGGCTTGATGTGCTTAAGGAAATACGCGGTTTTTCAACTGTACCGGTCATAATTCTCAGTGCCAAAAGAGATGAATATGAAAAAATATTAGGGCTTGACCTGGGTGCTGATGACTATATACCAAAGCCTTTTAACCCTGATGAACTGGTATCCAGAATTGAAGCAGTGATGCGCAGGTTTAAACCAAATGAACCTAAAATTCCAGATGAGCTTTCTTTGGGTGAGATAACCATCGATTTCAAGGCACATACGGTAATGGTTCGAGGCAACATAATATACTTGACCCGGTTAGAATGGCTTTTATTCAGCGAATTAGCATTAAATGCTGACCGGCTTATGACATATGAGGAGCTTTTAGTCCGTGTCTGGGGACCTGACTACCGTAATGACGTTCAATTCCTCAGGACATGGATCAGCCGGTTGAGGCATAAAATTGAAGAGAAATCTGATGATCCCCGAATCATTGTTACCGTCACCAAAATGGGCTATATGTTAAAAAAATCCCAGCCCTGATTGTTTCCAGGTAATCCAACCCTCCAAATCTTCAATAGTATCCTCAATAAAGATTAGTAACAATCCCAAAATATCATAACTTTGTAACATTTTTTCGCTGAATTATATGACTATTACAGTTTTAGCCGGTTACCATATAGCTAATCTATTTTAAAGGAGGAGTTTTATCATGCCTAAAGTAAGTGGTTTGCTCATGGGAATATTGTCCATCCTGGCTGGTCTCCTGATCATCTTTGTCCCCAGCTTGTTACATTGGATCGTTGGTATTTACCTGATAGTGATCGGCATTCTGGCACTTGTAGCTCTTCGTAGATAGAAGAAAGCAATCAGTGTAAGCAGTATTCGTTCAAATTTTTAAGCGAGTTGCTTTATTGGGAAGGAGATAACTATGTGGCAACCAGTAGGTTTACTGTGGGGAATTATCACGCTTATTTTTGGCATCATCGTAATGATTTTTCCCAGGATACTAAATTACGTAATCGGTATTTATCTCATCATCGTCGGAATATGGGCAATTGTATCCAATCTGTAATTTTTAAAAGGCCTGTAGTTGATGATGATACTGGCGAGCCGGGGGGGCAAACTGCACCCCTGGCTCGGTGGATAAAGTGAGGATAATCAGGCAGTTTGCCCCTATGATTCAGGGGAAAACTCGGAGCATTGGTCTATTGGGCAGTACATTTAATAAAATGGAGAGTCATTATGAATATAGAATCCGGTTCTAAAACAAATACAGGGTCAAGTACTAAATTCCTTGCAGGATTAATAATGGGTGCTGTAATCGGTGCGGCCGTGGCTTTACTATATGCGCCTAAACCTGGCTCAGAAACCAGGCGACTGGTGAAAGAAAAAGCGTCAGCTATTAAAGAAAGGGCTTCAAAGACAGTCGGTAAAATCAAGGGGTCTGCCGATTCCCTTCGTAAAACAGAAAGTTAAAAAGCCTGGTCGGCTTGATATTTCCAGTTAGGAACATAATTCAGCGATGTTCCTTTAACTGATAGCAAGAAATTTGATTAGCAGTTAACCGATATAGTGACCTGCTAATCCTTTTTTACCTCCGATCCTCCCGAAGTATCCATTCTTGTAATTGAAGGATTGCCCCGGTAATGCAGGTCGGAACCTCCGGACAGATTTATCTCAAGCTTGCTTTCCGCGTTTACCCGGCATTCGCTTGCACCGCTCAGGGTGATATCTGCGCTGCGGACCGCGAAATCGGACAATCTGAGATCGCTTGCACCGCTGGCATCGACAGAGAGATCATCCGCCGAACCGTTCATCTCTACAGAACTTGCACCGGAAACAGTAAAGTCCGTGCCGGTTGCGGTTAGATTACCGCGCATATCGCTCGCGCCGCTTAGATCGAACCGGACATCTTTCATATTGATGTCGAACATCTCAAGCTCGCTTGCACCGGTCAAAGTACATGTCATATCTCCGGCTGTTATATTTCTCATTATCATTTCGCTGGCACCGGACAGTTCAACGTAAAATTTCTCAGCAGAATCGAATCCGGATACAATACCGTCCGCAGCTCCCGAGCAGACGATGCTGCCGAGAGAAGGCATGGTGATAAACGCTTTCAACGGGCCTCTATTCCTGAAATTGAACGTCGGTTGGACACCTATCTTCAACGTTTGTCCGGTCTTTCTCACGTCTATATAGCCCAGCAGGTCCTCATCTGCCTGGATTTCAATGCTATACGAGTCTGCGGCGGTTATCTCAAACGAAAATGCATCGCCGATGTCAACAGCGGAAAAATCGCTTATATCGTATTGTTTTGTAACTATCCGGTCGGGTACTTTAACTATAAACCCGTTACATCCCGGGACCAGCATAAGGATCAATATCAGACCGGCGAGAAGTGCGGCCGGCAGCACATGTTTTTTCATGTTCTCTCCTTTTACGGATTTTTATTTTGCATTTCGTATTATCATGCCCGTACCAGCAGGGCCCTGGCGAGCAGTCCGTGCAGGCGCCCGGCATATTTTGCCAGGTGCATGGTCGCCACAGCCAGAAGTACGCCGGCGATTACGGTAAAGGGGAGAAGCCATACGGCGAGATAGTAGGAATAACCGTTGGTATAGGCGACCGGTATATGGAACGCCTGCAGCACCGGCAGGGCAATACCGTATAGCGACAGGGCGATCAGCGTAATGAATACAGTGAAATAAATGACGCCCAGCGGGAGTTGTATCAACATATATATCAGGGACAGCCATGTATATCTTTCGCCGAGCATGGCCTTGAAGCGAGTCCACCATCCGGCATCCCGCTGATAATATAGCTGGCGCCGGGGCATACGTATGCCGAGCAATCCCTCGACGATACGGCCTTCCACCAGCCCGATGCCTCTGATCGACAGGATGAACAGACCGGCAAAGGGCAATCCGATAATGAGCACCATAAGACCGAGTGAAAGCGATATGCCGGTGACCGCCCACGTGAAATAGAATATTCCGGTGATCAGGGAAATAAGCATGTAAAAGAAGGCACCCCACGCACCGGGATCGAGAAATACACCGAAGAACCGGGACCAGAAGGGACGTTCATCTTTCACCTGTTGCTTGAAGGCACCTTCCGAATAGCTCACCTTTGCAAACGGCGGCGATGTACGACCTTCTATTTCCCGGTAGGCTGATGCGATCTCCTCAGGTGTGCCGTATTCCTCGATAGCCTGCTGCAATACCGCAATCTCCGAATGCGCGTCATCATGTGATGCCAAACTCTTGATTGCCGTGCTCAGGTGCTCTTCGGCATCCGACAGCGCATCCTGAATAGTGGCGCGGTCGCAGCCGGAAAGCTCATTTTTTAATAAAGAAAGATAGTCATCAATGCTCTGGATCATTGTTCCTCTCCTTGTAAAACAGAATCGACAAGCGCCCTGGTCTTTTCCCAGATTTCCCGCCACTTCACAAGGTTTTCCCTTCCCGCTTCGGTAATCCTGTAATAGCGCCGGGGCGGGCCGGATACGGACGGCTCGACCTCGCTCTCAAGCAGACCGTTGTTCTCAAGCGACCTCAACACCGGGTACAGGGCACCCTGTTTCATTATGGGCATATCATGGACGTTCGACTCGATCAGCCGGGCTATCCGGTACCCGTACATGGGCTCAGTGGCATTTCCCAGTATGCCGAGAAGCACAAGCGCGACCGTGCCGGCATTCAACTCTTTCTGGAACTTTTTCACATCTTCTTTAATATTGACCAAGTGTACCAGCTCCTTTTCAGGCAATGCTGCGGCCCATCCGGCTGAACCTATAATACCGGTGACTGCTGCGGCAGCTACTACTGATAAATAACTATAATTATTAACTTAATACTATTAATAAGTTAATATTAGCAGGATATAGAAAGATTGTCAACAGGTTGCCCGCAAGAAAAATAAGAGGTATATAGAAATAAGGATATTGATAATTTTCCGGATGGGATAATTTTTATCAGCTAAATAATTCCTTAACAATTGTTATATAGAATTGTTATAAATAAACAGTCCACGGGAGTTATAAAATGAAGCAGAATAGAAAATCACGTTTCAACACATTCCTCAAGCCGGCTTTGCCCGGCAAAATTGTTTACCTGTTCATGGCGCTTATATTGTTCGGGGCGGTCCTGACCGGTTGTACGGGAAGCGCGGCGGCGACCGACCAGTCGATTAACATAAGCGGAACACAGAACACAGCGACAACTGCTGTAGTTGCTCCTCTCTACGATGAAAATACTGTCGCATCTCTGTACGAACGGAATATTCCGGCGGTAGTACAGATAGAGACGGTTATCCATAACAGCACAAGCAGCTTTAGTCCATTTAATTTCAATGTTCCGGATCAGGGCGGACAGGGTTCCGGTTTCTTTATCGATGGTAACGGATATATCCTGACCAATAACCATGTTGTGGAAAACGCGACCAAAGTCAGCGTTATCCTCCATGACGGCACAAATCTGGACGCTAAAGTAGTTGGTACAGACCAGCAAAACGATCTGGCACTTCTGTCTGTGGATTCCGCCAGGGTCGACAAAACAGCATATCTCACACTGGGCGATTCTGACACTATCAGGCCCGGACAGATGGCAATTGCCATGGGGTCGCCATTCGGGCTGGAAGGCTCTATTACAGTGGGTATAATCAGCGGTGTAGACCGGTCGCTCACCAGCGAATCGAACCGGGCGATCGTCGATGTGATCCAGACGGATGCTGCTATCAATCCGGGCAATTCAGGTGGGCCTTTGCTCGATTCGAGCGGAAAGGTAATCGGCATCAACACAGCTATGGAAGCTTCGTCGACCGGCATCGGTTTTGCTATACCGGTAAACACGGCCGTTTCCAGGCTTCCCGCTCTGCGCAAAGGCGGAGAGATAAAGAGCCCCTGGCTGGGCATCAAGGGAATGACGGTCGATTCTGATATTGCTTCCCGTCTCGATCTACCTGTAGAAAACGGTATATATATCGTCAGTGTTTTTTCAGGGAGCCCTGCCGAGAAGGCAGGACTTAAAGAAGGCGGCAGTAACGACCAGGGAGAACCCGCCCCCGGCGGAGATATTATTACCGCTGTCGATGAAGAGCCTGTAACCGATATGGCAGACCTGTTAACTTATCTGAACGGCAAGGTGCCGGGAGATAAAATATCGCTTACCTTATATCGCGGCAGCGAACAGGTGAAGGTATCTGTTACACTCGATGAATGGCCGGAATTGGTCCCGTAACACAGGGCCGTTCCGGATATTACACGTGCCGCTCTGCTATATAATGAGCACGAGCGGCACGATAATAGCAATAAGCCCTGTAATGACAACAGTAAGAAGAAAAAGGTTATAGCGTACAGTGTAATTACTGAGCAGCGAAGCATCATAATATCCTTCTACACCCTGGTCGTGGTACATCTTGAGCAGGCCGTTAATCAGCTTTATCCTGGTCTGCTTGCCTTTTATCAGTCCTATCTCCGAGACGAAATTGACCACGATAACGAGAACGATAAAAGTGAAAAACACGATCCATGTCGTCTCATTTCTGTTTGAACCGGAAGCAACTCCCGAGTTGATCCCCAGCGCTATAAGGTTGAGAAGTATGGCGGTAAGCACGAAGACCGTATCAGTGCGCGTATTCTGTTGCAATTCCGCGATAATATGCTCATGTACCCGTTCTATCATTATTTCCTCCTGTGTGCGGCGCGCTCCGCAGGAGAAAAAGTGACCCCTGCATGAGCGGTTACCCGGAACTTCATAATAACGTCGCGACCGGTAAAATGCAATTTCGGCCTTCGAAGCTTAACCGGAAAGAGTTGCCGGTGAACAGCTCAAATACATCTGCGGCTGGAGGTCAGTCCCGGACCGCTCATAACCACTTTGCCAACCATTCGAGCACTTTCTGCGGTCTGTCCTGAAAATACGAATAGCTTTCGAAGCGGTGTTTCGTCTCTTCGATCCAGTAGAACTCCTTCGGTTCAGGCGTATTGCTGTAAAAGCCCTGAATATCGTCGAGCCGGGTCCACGGATCGTTCCGTGCCTGGATATACAACGCGGGTACTTTTATGTCTTTCGCATATTTCCGCGGCGACATCTCTTCCAGCGGGGCTGCGCCCCGCCACACGACGAATTTTTTCACAATCGGCATAAGGAGCGCGGCGACAGGCGGCGTAAACAGCCTTTTCATGTAGGTGCCTATAAATACTTCCATAGAAATCGGCTGGATTAGCACCAGGCATTTGACCTTTTCAAACGCTTCCGGCTGTTTGCTCATAGCAATGATGGTGGAGTTCGCTCCCATACAAAAACTTACGAATCCGGTATCCATATCCTTCAACTGGTCTCTGCTTTTTATAAAATCGAGCGCAGCGACCACATCACGGTACTCATATAAACCCACACCGGCAATCCCTTTGTTCGGGCTGGAATCGCTCTCTCCGTGATTGCGGAAGTCGAACATGAGCACATTGTACCCGGCATCGTGTAAATGGCGGGCGGTCTTGAGAAACTCTATCTCCTTGTTATACAACTTGGTCAGGTTGCGGTAGGCTGTCGTCGAGCCGTATTTGGTCAGGCCTCCGACATGCGTCAGTATCACAATTTTTTTCTGCGGCCCCGGAATGAGCCAGCCTCTAATCGTTACTCCGTCGGACGCTTTGAACTCGACTTTTTCAAAGTCCATTCCGTAGTCTCCGGGGTTTTTCGGCACCTGCTGGCGGTTGAGGTGAATTATGGTACCGGCGATGAAATAGCCGGAAAGGAGGTAGAGCGCGGCGAGCACTACAATGGCAATCGGGATATATATCATGATAACAGCCTCCTCTGCAGGGATCAGGTGTAATTATAGCAACAGTCCTGCCCTGTGTAATCCCCCGGTGACTATTGCTGAAATATTTTTAAAAGAAGGCTCTTTTTATTAATAATGTGTCATGAAAAGCCTTTTCGTTGTCTGTAAATTACTTACAGGTTATAATATCACGGATTAAATTCGGGTTAGTCCCTTGCAATAGTCCGCATCACTATGTGATATTTTTAAATATTAATCCGGGCTATTATAAACCTATCAACATGTGCATCGGATTATTAAACCTTTCGAGAGGAGTTCGGAACGTATGAACACACTTCACCGTATATGTTACAGTCCTGCCCCGGTAAAGGGCGGGTATTCCGACCGGATACTTAACGTTGATTTGAGCTCGGGGACGATCTCGATCCGTGAATTGCCGCCGGATTTCAAGGAAAAGTATATCGGCGGCCGGGGATATGCATTGAAATTGGTATGGGACGGCACAACGGGGGAAACCCGTTATGACAGCCCTGAGAATATTCTTGTGCTCGCAAGCGGCCCTCTGGGCAATGAACCGGGATTTCCCGGGACCGGCAAGTTTATTACAGGCACCATTTCCCCCCTGACGGGCACATTCGTCGATTCAAATGTCGGCGGTCATTTCGGACCGCTTCTAAAGCTGGCAGGTTTTGATGCACTGGCAGTTTCCGGTATATCCAATGAGGATGTTTTTATCGAGGTGGACGGTGACGCCGGGACTATAAGTATTGTGGCTGCACCTGTTTACGACCGGGAAACGGACGAGGGCGCAATTTCGTTTGGTGAAAGTTTATTGCTGGACATTAACGGCGGCGAATATAGTGATCATCTCGCTGCAATAACTGCCGGGGAGGGGGCATGTAATGCCCAGTTTGGTATTATAAGCAGCCTGTTCTATGATAAGAGGCGGGACCGTATACGCTCTAAACAGGCCGGCAGAGGCGGTACAGGTACTGTTATGAGGCATAAGAAGCTGCGTGCCATTGTGGTACACTCCAGCCTTGCCAAAGCTAACGGGAATAACGCTGTCAATAAAGAGGGTGTACGACAGGCTGGTTCACTGCTCAAGAATGTCATTTCCAAGTCTGATTCCCAACAGCTTTACCTGTCTGCATGGGGTACTACTATTCTTTCCGAATACATGGATAAATTTCATATTTTCCCCGTAAGAAATTTCCAGTACGGGCAGGACCCGGAGTCCTCTAATCTCTTTGCAAAGGTTTTTCTCGATAAATATTTTAGCAAGAAGGTGCCGGACGGATGCTATTACGGCTGCAATCTTGCCTGCGCTAAGGGTGCGGAAAATGTTGAGCTGACGAGGGGACCGAAGAAGGGACGGAAGGTTAATGTAGATGGACCAGAATATGAAACCGTCGGCGCTGTCTGCTGTATGGGTATCTTTGATCCTCACTTTGTCATGGAATATAACTGGTACTGCGATGAGTATGGACTCGATACCATTTCAACGGGGGTGACGATAAGCTTCTTCATGGAATGTTTCCAGCGCGGTTTTTTAACCGCCGATGACACGGGATATGAACTCCGGTTCGGCGATAAAGAAGCTGCGGACAGGCTTTTACATGAGATAGCGAGCGGGACCGGTTTTGGTAATATTGCAGGCCACGGTGTGGCAAAAGCTAAAAATTGGGTAGCTCAACAATATGCCAGCAGAAATGGCGCATCGGTAGATTCCGTGATCGCCGAACTAAATAAATTCGGCATGGAGGTAAAGGGCCTGGAGTTCTCTATGTATATAACCAAAGAGTCACTTGCGCAGCAGGGTGGTTATGGCTTTGCGCTGAAAGGGCCTCAGCATGACGAGGCATGGCTTATTTTTATCGATCAGGTCCATAAAGAATTGCCGACCTTTGAGCAAAAGGCGGATGCACTCCAGTGGTTTCCCCTTATCCGTACATGGTTCAACGCTACGGGACTTTGCAAGCTTCCCTGGATAGATGTGAGGAATCCGGATGCGGCGGGCACAGCCGAGCCATCGAAAAATGTTCCTTCGCTGGACTATTACGTATCCTACCTTAATGCCACAACAGGGAGCAATAAAAAACTGGAAGACGTACTGAATGATTCAGAACGTCTATACACACTCCAAAAGCTGATCAACGTGAGTCATGGGAAAGGGACAAGGGCAAGCGACCAGATCCCCTTGAGGGCAATGGGACCTGTTTATCTCAACGAGTTTGAGTTCAGGGCTGAATTTTATAAAGAGTGGTTGAAAGAGCGGGTAGGGAGCAACGGCCTCCCGGACACTGTTGAAGGCATACACAAAATGGTCATGGAAGAAAGGGCAGAGGACTACCGGCAGCTTTGTGATGTCGTCTACAAAAAGAAAGGGTACACATCGGATGGTATACCGAAGCGCGAAACCGTGAAAAAGTTCGGCCTTTTAGATGATAAAGCAGATCGCCTTCTGAGCGAGGTGGGACTGTAAGCGGGGGTTTAGTATAATATTCAAGATAGTGACATGAATATACCGGATGATACTATGAAAGTTAACATTGAGTTTTTCGGTGTACAGCGCATGTCTACCGGCACCTGCGGCATCGAGATGCCGATAAATGGAAAAACGACTGTCATCGATGCCCTTGAGTATATCAAGCGCAACTATCCCGATCTCCCGGTGGATAAAGAGACGGTCCATATAATCGTCAACCAGAATATTGTATCGCTCGATACGGTCCTCGCGGCGAATGATACCGTATTATTCCTCCCCTCCATTCACGGCGGTTAGGAAGAATAATAACGGAAGTCCTGGAAAATTTTTCACTCATCGGATAAGCCCGCGCCGCCTTTCGCCAGGCTGAACTCGTAAATAAGCCTGCACTGTATCTCTGTATCGCTCAATGACCGGTCGGGGGACGATGTTATTTTAAAGGGCTTCGAAAGCATATCATTGTAAAGCGCAGCCGGAAATGCTTCCCGTATAGCAGCAACGGTGAGGATGAAATTCGCCCGCGTGGATACATCGATTTTTTCTCCCAGAAACGAATAGTCCATATCGTGCCGGGTGATAAGCACCACAGGATCGTCCGGTCTCCTGCTGTAAAGCCTCAAGAACTGGTCGCTTTCGGTAGAGTGAGTGGTCGTTTTCTCCTTGACCTTCTTATAGATCGGAATACCGCCCGTGAGCAGTGTAGTCGTTATATTCAGCTTTTTTCTGGTGGTGACAGTCTCTGTCTGTGTCGAGGTCTGTATCATTCCGGTGATGATGAGAAATCCTTCATTATCTCTTATTCTTTTCTCACGGCCGCTCCGGTCTTTGAACAATACCTCCTGCGTTCCGGTCGATAATGCATGTGCCTTGAAGAATTGAGGAGGCTGCCGTAACTGCGAATTGTTGAAAGTTATTGCGTCGATCCCCATCTCTCTCAACGAACGTACCACCGGTCCCGCCGCGTGCATGTTCTCATAATGTGCGATAACTCTCGGTATTTCTCCCGACAAAAGGACCCGCGTATCGTAAACATTCTTGTCGAGCACTTCCGCCACATTTTTAACCAGGTCCCCGTCAAGCGTGGTGGGAGGCGTAACGGCAATATGTACTAATTCGCTGTCGATCATATAATCAGCCCGGTTATGTATCTGCTTCTCACCGGAAGCCTTTATCTATTATAACTCTATCGCATGGATATCGGACGGGAAACGCCGGTAAAAAATATAAAACTGTACTACAGGGAAGCGGTTACACCGGAGGGTCAGAAAAGCGGTTTTGTGAAAAATGCTGCTTACTGGTACACTCTTTCTCTGAATACCATAAACATGAACGATACCGCTGTTCAGGGGGTTAAAAATGCTTGATTCAAAAAGTTTGCCGCTGCTGGAAAAAGCCCTGAAAAGGCTGGAAGAGGGATTTTCACAGCTTCCGTCCTTCGACGTGGAATACGATATGAAAGCGCTGGAAAACGTTCTGGAATCGGTCGCCGACCGGATGAAAGATAACTATCCGTATTTTCATCCGTATTATGCCGGACAGATGCTCAAACCGCCTCATCCGGTTGCCCGGCTTGCCTATATGCTCTCGCTCTGGATTAATCCCAACAACCATGCGCTGGACGGCGGCCGTGCCAGCTCTGCAATGGAGAAAGAAGCGGTTGCAGAGATCGCGCTCCTTTTCGGCTGGAATAACGCGCTCGGGCACCTGTCCAGCGGCGGTACTATGGCGAACCTCGAAGCTCTGTGGGTCTCCGGCCGTTTGAAACCGGGCATGAAGGTGGTCGCCTCGGAACAGGCGCACTATACCCACCGGAGGATCTCCGAAGTGCTCGGCCTGGACTTTCTTGCCGTAGAATGCGACGACCGTACCCGGATGGATATAAACGCACTGGAGAGAATACTCAAAAAGGAAAAAGTAGGCACCGTGGTAGCGACTATCGGCACTACCGGCACCGGTGCAGTTGATCCGCTCCCTGAAATATTGAACCTGAAAGAGCAATACGGGTTTCGCGTACATGCCGATGCGGCGTACGGCGGTTATTTTATCCTCGCAGACAATATAACGGGCGAGGCAAGGGAAGCATATAATTGCCTGACCGGCGTGGACTCTATCGTGGTAGACCCTCACAAGCACGGCTTGCAGCCGTACGGCTGCGGTTGCATTCTATTTAAAGACCCTGCTGTAGGTACTTTATACAAACATGATTCCCCCTATACCTATTTCAGCTCTGCGGAGTTGCATCTCGGCGAGATAAGCCTGGAATGTTCCCGTCCGGGCGCATCCGCAGTGGCGCTCTGGGCAACACAGAAACTGCTGCCGATGGCGCCGGGCGGCGAGTTTGCCGCAGGACTGGCAAAATCGCGGGAAGCCGCGCTCATGCTGTATGACAGGCTGGCTCACGATCCGCGTTTCAGGACGATAATCGAGCCTGAACTCGATATAGTTATCTGGGCTCCGCGAGCGGAACGTGCGAGCGACATTTCACGGCTCTCGCAGGAACTGTTCGACGCTGCTGCGAAGCTGGACCTGCACCTCGCGCTGTTCTCCTATCCTGCCCGGCTGCTGAAAGGTGAATGGAAAAACGTTATTTTTGACAGCGATCAGGTGACCTGCCTGCGCTCATGCCTGATGAAGCCGGAGCACCGTGACTGGCTCGACCGCATCTGGGAGGTGCTGGACAGTGCAACGGACAGGGTCCTCGGGAAATAACAAACCTGTACGGTATTATTTGCCGCTTTTCGATGCACGATGCTGCGCATAGAGCACTTTTATATGTCCGGAATTATTTTGACAATTCGAAATATTATGGTTACCATTATTTATACCCGGTACCGGTTGTCCTGAAAAAGAATTATTATGAGGTGTTGAAATGAGCGGTGCGGAGCAACCAGCAGTAACCATCCGTCCAATGGAACGCGGCGATATACACGAAGTACTTGCGCTTGACAGGAAGGTAGGAGGAGGACATAGCAGGCTCAGCCAGAGGGACATGGCGGCAACGGTGCCCGGAGGACCGCTTGACGTGAGCTTTGTCACCTGCATTGACGGTAAAGTGGTGGGATTCATTATCGCCCGGGTCGCCTATTTGATGATACCGTTGACAGAGGTCTGTCTTATCCAGGGGATACTGGTCGATCCCGAATATCAGGAAAAGGGCATTGGAAGCAAGCTGCTTGAAAAGCTCCTCGATTTCTGCAACGAGGAAGGCATCCACACAGTGCGGGGGCTTGTCGAGGAGCGTAACGAAGACCTGAGGCGGGTACTGGAACGGCTCGGCTTCCGGCGGAGCAACATCATCAACTACGATAAAAATTTTGAAAGCTGAGCAAAGGGCTTCGGCATTGATCACATGTAACCGGTTGCCGGTATATACCGGTATAACCGGGGATTTTCCGGCGCAATGCCTCGCATTATATATATTTCCTTAAACTTGTTTCTGTATAGTATAATTGAGTAGAGACATATTTCTTTATACCGGTATATGATTTTATTAACGTAGAAATATCGGATATGATTTACTGATGTTCTTGTTGCCTTGTTCATTTTACGTTACACCGGACGGCAAGATTTGTTATACTGGACTCAACACATACCTGGAAGTTAAAGCTCTATATAAGGGGAAACGAGATTGGATGGAGTGCTGACCATAATTCTCGCTGGCGGATCGGGTGAGAGGCTGCAACCATTAACGAAGTTACGTTCCAAACCGTCTGTGCCTTTTGCCGGTAAATACCGCCTTATCGACTTTACCCTGAGCAACTGCATAAACTCGGGCATACGCCAGATCCTTATCCTGGTCCAGTACCGTTCATGGTCGTTGCAGAGACACATACAGGAGGGATGGGGCATATCCGGTGCCGGTCTCGGCGAATATGTATATTGCGTCCCGGCGCAGCAGAAACTGGGAGCGGACTGGTACCATGGCACAGCCGATGCGGTGCGCCAGAACCTCGACCTCATCCAGAATAAAAGCTACGAACATATCCTCATCCTCTCCGGCGATCATGTATGCAAGATGAACTACAGGCAAATGCTGGACTTCCACATAGAACGGAAAGCCTCGCTTACCGTATCCGCTGCCAGGGTAAGGAAGGAGACCGCCGCCGGCGCTCTCGGGGTGTTCACCGTTGATGATGAATTCAATGCTGCCGGTTTCTTAGAAAAACCAGCCGATCCTCCTGTGATACCGAGCGAACCGGACCGTGTACTCGCCTCTATGGGAGTGTATGTATTCAAGACCGATTTCCTGTTGAAAGTGTTACAGGGTAAAGGAGATGATTTCGGCAAGCACATTATTCCCGAAATGGTAAAAAGGGGAGAGAATGTGCTTATCTATGATTTTGCGGAACAGAACAAGATAGAGGATTTTGAAGTACGCGTCGAGAACGGGAAAAGGAAAAGGATGCTGGTCGACCGTACGCGTGATTCGCTGTACTGGCGTGATGTCGGCACTCTGGATACTTACTACCAGGCAAGTATGGACCTGATCGGTATAGACCCGCTGTTAAATCTCTATACGGAGAGGTGGATGTTCCGGACATTCGAGAGGTCTTTACCGCCGAGCAAATGCATCATCGGGGGCAAAGCGCTGGAGTCCATGATATCGGACGGTTGTATTATCAGCGGCGGGCTGGTCCAGCGTTCCGTACTCTCTCCGGGCGTGATCGTGGAAAGAGACTCTCTGGTAGAGGATTCGGTCGTTTTCGACGATGTGGTGATCGAACCTGGTGCGCAAATCAGAAATGCCATTATCGACAAGGAAGTCACCATACAGGCAGGCGCTTTGCTGGGATACGACCGGGATGCGGACCTGCAAAGGGGTTGTACGATTTCCGAGGGTGGAGTGGTGGTCGTCCCGAGAGGGATGGACCTGGGCAGGGCTCCCTGATCAGCCGGTCATCTCCTGAAGCGCTTTCTGCGCTCTATCGGGGAAGTCCGAAATTATACCGTCGACACCGAGGCTGATAATCTTTCTGAAATCCTCCGGCGTACGGCCGTCCCATGCATAGCAGAAACCGCTGCGGGAATGGATGCTTTTCACCACACCCGCACTGAAAAACGGATAACGTGCTACAATACCGCTGCATTGTGCCTCTTCCATAAGCTTGAACGGTCTGATAACCGGTACGCCGGTAATGACCGCCGTCCTGATGCCGGGCGCTCCGGCCGAGACCCGGGATACCAGGTCTGTGTTGAATGACGATACGACTGCATCATCCGGCCCTGTCCTTGCTTTGAGAAGCGAAAGAAATCTATCGAGCGATTGTACCTGTTTCAGCTCTATCTGCAATATTATCCGTTTCGCGAGCAGGTCGAACGTCTCTTCCAACGTGGGGATGCGGTACTTTCCTTTCAATTTTATCTTCCGGATATCGTCATACTCCAGTTTATCGATCGCTTTACCCCGTACATGCGTATCATGAAAAATAACGAACGTTGAATCGGCTGTCTCCCGGACATCGAACTCGACCCCGTCAGCCCCAAGTTCAACCGCTGCCTCGAATGCTTCCAGCGTATTGTCGGGAAAGTTTGCCGTGAAGCCCCTGTGCGCGAAGTTTAATATTGTATTCACGGGACTATTGTATATTTTTTACCCGGTGATGGACAGGTCCGGGGCTCGCTTTCTGCTTGTATCGTTAATAAGTGTTATAATTTGCTGGAAATATAATCCTTATAAGCTGCTTTTACCTTCTGTGTAAAAACAGTCCCCATGACAAAATACTGGTCTGAAGGAGATGTACATGCACGCTCAAGTTATTCTCACCCCTACGGAGTCCAAGAAACTTATCGGCAAAGCCGTTGCCAGCCTGGATGTGGTGAAAAAAGCGGCACAGGAGGGGATGGTGGCAATGCATCCCAGCAGCAGCACATGGTTCGTCGTCGAAGAGCTCACGGGAAAAATACCGACAACCAATGTCTGGGTCTGCGGTGCGATAACGCCCAAAGGCGCATGCGGAGACCTGGGGGTCCATGCCGGAGACAAGTCGTTGAACAAATTGTCAGGTCCGGGAGGATTTCCTCACTCATGGGTGATCAGGGAAGGAAAATTATCGGCGGGAGAAACACTCGATGAACTGATGGAGAAGATGACGCCCGACGATGTATATGTAAAAGGCGTGAACGCCGTCGACCCGCAGGGCAACGTGGGCATCATGGTAGGCAATCCCACGGAAGGCGGCACGATAGGTTTTGTGGTGTCCACCATGAAGAAGAAGGGGTTCCATCTGATATTCCCGGTCGGGCTGGAGAAGCTGATACCGTTTCCCGTAGAGCAGGTCGCCAAAGAGGCGAAGCGCGTGGGGTGCGAGTACTCGATGGGGGCGGCGGTGGGCCTGTTCCCGTGCAGTGACGGGATGTCCGTCACCGAGATCGACGCTATAAAGATACTGACCGGTGCCGAGGCGATTCCCATAGGCGCCGGAGGCCTGAGCGGCGCCGAAGGCGCGATCACACTGGTGATAAAAGGCGAAGATGCACAGGTGAAAAAAGCGATCGAATACGTCGAGCAGTGCAAGGGCGCAAAGATACCGCAGGTGCGCCAATTCAACTGCTACGACTGCCCCAACCATATGTGCGCGTTCCCCGTCACCGGCAAAAGCTGGGTGGTCATGTAAATAACATTAACCTGCGTGCGGCGCAGGTTTTCACATTTCCGCTTTGATCGAATAGAAAAAAGATGCCCCGGTCGCTGGATCGGGGCGTTTTTTATGAGGCCATTCGACGCGAACGACTCCCACAAAAAATCCCGTAGGTCATTGCGAGACCATCCCGACCCTGTCGGGAGGTGAAGCAATCTATAGTGAATGAAATAAGATTGCCACGTCGCCCCGAAGTAATCGGGGCTCCTCGCAAAGACACGGGGTAACGGACTGTAGAGACAATAAATAATACATGTGTTGTATAAAGCAGTTGGTTTGCCTTATGATAAAACATCGTAGGGTGCGCATCTAAAGATGCGCCCGGGTTCTATTAACAAAGTGTCACCCATGTTCCCGGATTAAAGTGTAACCT
>CAZAIO010000060.1:0-17337 GCA_964485235.1 uncultured Dehalococcoidales bacterium | reverse complement strand
GTAAAATCATCAATTAAATCATTAATACTTTTTTTCATAATAGACTATTTTATTGAACGTCTCTGAATAATTCAACATATCTTGAAATATTATTATTACAAATAACTGTGAAGTCCCTGAAAAATATAGTTTCCGAAAAAAGTAAAAAGCACAGCACAGAACCCTGCAATAAGAAAAATCGCCGATTTCTTACCCCGCCAACCGCGTGTGACTCTTGCATGAAGGTAACCGGTGTAGATAAGCCAGGTAATCAAGCTGGCAGTTTCTTTCGGGTCCCATCCCCAAAATCTACCCCATGCGATATTAGCCCATATAGCTCCCAAAATTATGGTGATGGTCATGAAAGGAAATCCTATGAGCACTGCCTGATAACCCACACGGTCCAGGACTTCAATCTCCGGTAAAAAGCGGGAATGATTATTTTGTCCTATAAGATAGAAGATTGCGGTCCCAAAACTAACGGCAAATGCTCCATAAGCAATAACCGCTGCAGTAACGTGCAAGCTCAATAACACGCTCTGTTGTAAAGCAGGAATAAGGGATATTACCCGGGAAGAAAGAGTAACTGCAAATATCATAATTATCAATGAAAATATAGATACAATTCCGATAAGCAGGTCTATTTTGCTGCGCCACCAGAATATAAGCCCCAACAATACGATACCCCAGGCAAAAGCTAGGGAAAATTCATACATATTGGAAAACGGGCCATGTCCTGTTATCAATGCACGAACTATAATTGAAAGGAATAGTAACAACCATCCGATTGCTAAAAGAACAGGTGTAAATCCGGATAACTTTCTATGAAAAAGAGAAATTATCCATACAACAACGGTAATCGATATAGCGATAAGCGATATATAAAACAAAGCCTGCGACCAGTTAATCATCAGATGGCTCCTTACACTTGTTCTGAATTAAACAACCCGGAACAACAATGTTCAGTGCTTTATAGAATCCCTCACGTTCAGTCTCGATGTCGGTAGTATGTTGACCAGAAAAACGTACAAAGACTTTAGTCCCTTCATTATCCGGTTTTATCATTATTCGCATATAGCGGGACGGAAAAAACAGCACCGGAATTATCCCGACAATAAAAAACCCGAAAGCCAACCATACTGACCAGATCCCTGGAGTTGACTTAACTTTGAATCCGGAAAAAGACCTGTCCTCAGAATAAATGAATTCCATTTCCTCAAAGACAACAGGTGAGTCTTTATTCATTACAGTCCAATAGAGTAGCTCGGTAGAATTATTTCGATAAAGTTCGATACCGATTTGACCGTCCATGAGAACGGGATCATAAATATTTACTGCGGGTGCTATTAAATAGGCTGTTAATCCGGTACCCGGCAAATCAAGTTTGCCAACCGGACGTTGAAAAGGTTCTACATTCATGGTGCCGGTAAGAGCAATTGACCTGTCCAGTATCTCGACACCATCTGTTGTTCTTACTTTCATTCCAACTGCCTGCCCGAAAAATGACTGGTAAAAATGCACTCCTGAATACATGAGCGGATGATTTACGCGGATAATATTTTGAGTAACCTGACGTCCATCCTGATATACAATCACTTTACTCCGATAGTCCCGTGGTACTCCGTCATCCCAATAATCAGCCTCGAATGAAAGTAATTCAAGAGACAGCCCTGTATTATACCCGACTTCCTGCACCGTTCCTTCGGTTACAATAAAATTATCGTTACTGAAACCAAGATAATTACCCAGCAATAATCCGATAAACAGCAAGATTAAACTTAGATGGCTGACAAGAGTACCAGCCGGTGAACAACGGTATTTATCAGCGTAAATATAAACTGAGTCACCTGATTCCTTCGAACAGATGCGGTAACGATGCCGTACAAGAACGTTGTTTATCGATGAAACAGTCGCAGATAGCTTTGAGGAAGCCAGATAAATGAAAGGAGCATTCTGATAATAAGATACGTCGGTGGAAATAGTACCCCTCCGGAGCATCGATTTGATCGAATGCCATCGGTTAACGGTGCAGCAGAGGATATTCAACATCAATAAAATGCCGACACCAAGAAAAAGAGGAGAGCGAAAGATATGGAACAGTCCCCAAAAAGCCAGCACATCTGTCAAGCCGCCAAAATCTAACCGGGCAACATTATCCAACCATACTGCGTACTCCGGGGAACCGGGGTTTATATAAGACGGGACTTGAATAATAAAAATACCTGTTATACCAAGACAGATGATTATCAATATGAGTATCAACGTCAATCGTAATGATATACAAACATGCCAGATACTCGTCGTTATTGATAATGCATGAATAGCTCGTTTGGGCTCATTACGGGACAAATCTTGCTCCCTTGCAAACCGTGTATGTAGTACATATCAGGTCTATTGCGTTCTCCGGTATCTCAATTTATAATGAGCCATTATAGGGGTTGCCTCTATACAAAGTAAAACACTCTTTCTTTAAACGACCCGATAAAATCAGTCTTATGAGTATCAGTCCAACTAAAGGAACAAATTTAGGTTTCTGGTCGACTGTTGCGATCGGTATCGGCGGAATGGTAGGAGGCGGTATTTTCGCCGTTCTCGGGCTCGCCGTACAAATGGCACACGGCGGCACTCCGCTGGCTTTTTTCATCTCCGGAATAGTAGCCCTTTTAACTGCATATTCCTACGCAAAACTGTCCGTTACCTTCCCTTCACGCGGCGGAACGGTCGAATTTCTCAATCAGGCATTCGGACCCGGCATCTTCACTGGCGGTATGAATATTCTGCTCTGGCTCAGTTATATTATCATGCTTTCACTTTACGCCTATGCGTTCGGAAGTTACGGTGCCAGCTTTTTCCCCGCTGCGTCACAGTCATTCTGGCGCCATATTTTTATAAGCATCGTTGTGCTCCTTTTTACTTTCTTGAATGTTCTTGGTGCAAAAGCTGTTGGTAAATCTGAAAATTTCATCGTCGCTATTAAACTTACCATCCTCGTATTTTTCCTTGCGGTAGGTCTTAGGAGTATAAATTCCCACGATATCGCTCCTTCGTCATGGAGCAGTCCGTTACAACTAATAGCGGGGGGACTGGTAATATTTCTCGCCTACGAAGGTTTTGAACTCATTGCCAATACTGCGGAAAACGTGCGAAATCCTCAACGCGTCCTCCCTCGCGCATATTTTATATCTGTCCTTTTTGTGATATGTCTGTACGTTATGGTATCCCTGGTAACAGTGGGGAATCTATCGATAAATAGTATTGTCGCTGCGAAAGACTATGCCCTGGCTGAAGCTGCAAAGCCGTTTCTCGGCTCTGCCGGATTCACGATCATTGCTATTGCTGCATTACTATCTACCGCTTCTGCCATTAATGCAACGCTCTACGGCACAACACGGATCAGTTATATAATCGCTAAAGACGGCGAACTACCGATTACTCTGGATAAAGAAGTATGGCAACGTCCCGTGGAGGGACTGATAATCACCGCTGTTTTAACCCTGATAGTCGCAAACCTTTTCGATCTATCAAGTATTTCAATGATGGGCAGTTCCGGTTTCTTGTTAATTTTCGCAGCCGTAAACATCGCAAATTATCGTCTGGCTAACAAAAGCGGTTCTCGGAAATGGATATCGCTTCTAGGCGCTATCGTATGCATAATTGCCCTTGTTATATTGATAATTCAAAGAGCTACCACTTTTCCATTACAACTCCTGGTACTGGTCATTATGGTGGCCATCTCATTTATTATCGAAATAACTTATAGAAGGATAACAGGTAGGACGATTAAATCTATGCATAGAACCGGCTAGCCGGTACATCTATTAATCGGGACGTGATCTATACAACCAGTTTCGTAATAAGAGCGGTGGAATGATAGTTGTTAAAAGGCTCATCATTACCAGCGCTGCATAAACATCCTGTTCAATCCATTTTTTAGAAAGTCCTATCAGGGCGACAATCATAGCCACTTCACCTCTGGGCATCATACCGATTCCAATAATAGCGGAGTCTTTTATGTTATAACCGAACAATCTGGACGGAAGCCCGCAACCAATGATTTTAGTGACAGCGGCAACCCCTGTTAAAGCCAGTATGAAAACGATTATATGTCCATTAACAGCATGAATATCGAGTAAAACACCCAGAGAAATAAAGAATATTGAAGCGAAAATGATTTTTAGATGTTCCGCTCCCTTTCTGAAAATTGCGCCCTGTTTAAGCTCCATGCTGGCAAAAGCAACGCCCGCCAGAAAAGAACCGACAACAGACGATAGTCCGGCGGCTTCAGCTCCAATACTATATAAAAAGGCTATCATCATAGCAAAGATAAAAATCGACTGCGGGAATTTTTTAGCAACACGGGTGTCATCGAACCAGACCATCACTCTGCGTAATAATATCCTTACAGGAATAGCACCTACTACTAAAAATGCTAAAGCTTTACCGAGATTTGCCGCTATTGCCAGTGACTGTAAGGACCCGGTCACTAACTGTTCAGAAACAGTCAGTGCCAGCAGTGCAAGGACATCATCAATGATAGCTGCTCCCATAATTGCCCGAGCAGCACCGGTCTGCAATTTGCCCATTTCTTCCAGCACGTTGGCGGTAATGGCTATACTTGTCGCTGTGACGGCTGTCCCTATAAATATGGATGAATTAAAATCGAAACCAAACGCCACAGCCAAAAAATATCCGCAAATCCAGGGTATGAGTATACCTGCCAGAGCAATTATCAGATATTTCAGTTTTGTAATGTCCTTAAGCTCAAATTCAAGCCCGATAGTAAAAAGCAAAACAACGGCACCGAGATGAGCCAGACTGGATACAAAGTCCGTATAAGTAATAAGACCAAGTAAACTGGGGCCGACTACAACTCCGACAATGATAATCCCGACAACCGCAGACTGGTTAATATAATACGCAAGCAGGAACCCGGCAAGAGCGACAAACATTAATAGGCTCATCTGGAATTCTGTGCTTGCAAAAACATTATCCGACATAGCTATTCCATACAATAATTATGATTATGGCATTTTAACATAAGTGTATTATTTTTTACGGCTTTTACCATGACGGACATCTATTAATATTAGAAAATAACATTACATTATAATAATGTTAGTGATATCATCAGAGTTAGAGTATATAAACGGTCATTAGCTTCCTGTAATGGTTATTATATGAAAAGAATCGTCAAAGACTGGTTACTTTTACTTGCGTCGCTGTTCGATGATGCTGCTGTAATATTGATATTGTTATTGGCTCTCCGGTACTTTAATATACCGGTATCACCGCTTATTATCTTTTTCCTCGTTCTGCTTTTCGGGATAATTGTTTTTCTCATGCATAAATATATTATCCCGACTATGCACAGTAAAATTATCACCGGTTCAGAAGGTATGATCGGCCTGGACGGAACCGTTATAAAAACATTAAATCCTCGCGGTATGATAAATATCAAAGGCGAGCACTGGAAAGCGCGCTCCATCGGTAGTTATATTCCGGTAGGCGAAGAGGTAACTATCGTCGCTATGGACGGTCTTACTTTACACGTAAAACAGAAAAAGTAATTCGATAATAACAGCGTATTTTTATTATATTGACAACTATAAGAAGCAAGATGTAGGCTACTAATATAGATGTCAAATAAGAAGATCATAAAATCCGATAGAACAAAGGCCCTGATGAAGAAAAAGCTCCACGAGGATTACAATCTTTTCGACAGTGTTCCGATCTCGCTCATAGAAATGGATTTTTCCGGGGTCAAGCAACTTGTTGATGACCTCTATCTTTCTGGTAATACTGATTTTAATGATTATCTTGTAAATAATCCCGACATCGTTACCCGTCTGATTGAGAAAGCTGAAATTATTGACGTGAATAAAGCGACCATATTCATGTATGAAGCTGAAACCAAAGATGAGCTTTTTAATGGAGTACGGGAACTTTTTGATGAGTCTGCATATAACGTCTTTCAAGATGGATTCATTGCAATGGCGGGAGGAGATACCGGATTTGCCGGTGATGCTCTAATAAAAACACGTCAAGGCAGGAAAAACTACGTATCTTTGCGATTGGTAATAGTCCATGGATATGAGACAACATGGTCCCGTGTACTTCTGTCTCTGACCGATATAAGTAAAAGGAAGCAGGTTGAGCAGCAACTGAAAGACAGTTATGAATACCTTGAAAAATTGAATAATACACTACAAGAAGTAATATTTACGGTCAAATTGCCTGACAGGATAATTGAATATACCAACCATTCGATAGAACATGTTTTCGGTTACAAAGCCGAAGAATGTATCGGAAAAACCACTGCGTTTCTCTATCCGTCTTTAAGCGGATATTATAGCTTCGGAAACAAATTGAACAACATTATTGAAAAAGGAGAGCATGCATTAAACACCGAACACATGTTTATAAGAAAAAATGGCGAGATCTTTCCTGCCGAAGTTACTATTAATTTATTACTAGGTAACGATAAAATCTTGAGGGTTATCAGCGTTTTAAGAGATGTAACACAGCGTAAGAGCGAAGAAGCGCAATTAAAAGAAAGTGAGGCAAGACTTGCCGAAGCTCAGCGGATTGCACATCTCGGATATTGGGACTGGGATATTGAACAAAACCTGTTGCTATGGTCGGACGAAGTATACCGTATTTTCGGGCTGACACCGAGAATATTCGAGGCGACATATGAGGCTTTTCTGGAAAGAGTCCATCCCGATGACAGGGAATCCTTACAAAAAGCTGTAGATGAATCATTATCCCATGGAAAACCATATAATATCGATCATCGTATCATTCTCCCAGACGGATCAGTCAGGGTAGTTTACGAAAAAGGAGAAGTTACCTTTAACGAATCCGGTAGTCCAATCAGGTTGATCGGTACCGTCCATGATATTACCGAACGTAAACGTGCCGAAGATGAGCTGCGTGCGCTTTCCCATACACTTGTAAACCTGCAAGAGAATGAAAGGCGTACATTAGGTCGTGAGCTCCATGATGAAATCGGGCAATCGTTGACCGCCCTTCAACTACAATTAAACTGTATTACCCGCATGAAAACAGATGATATCAAAGAGGAATTAGACCAGGCGCAGAAACAGGTAGCGGAAATAATGAAGAGTATACGTGAGCTATCCGTAGACCTCAATCCGACAATGCTCGATAATCTCGGACTTCTACCGGCATTAAACTGGCAATTAGACCGTTTCTCCAAACTAGCCCATATAGATGTACAATTTACACATAGAGGCCTGAAGAGAAACTTCTCCCCTGAAATTATTTTATCCACATATCGTATCATTCAGGAGGCACTGACAAACGTAGCACTCCATTCACGGGTCAATGAAGCGGCAGTAACGGTTTTATCAAAAAACAGAACGATTAATATTATCGTCGAGGATAAAGGCAAAGGCTTCTATTTGAATACTCTGGATGTACGTAATTCGAGCGGACTGAGCGGCATGAGAGAGCGAGCTCTCGCTATGGGTGGTAAACTGAATATAGAAACGTCCCCCGGGACAGGTACCAGAGTAGTAGCAGCGCTGCCGTTACAGAATAGACCGAAAAGGAAAAGTTTAAAACATGAATAAACTCACATTGTTCCTTGCAGATGACCACCATATAGTGCGGCAAGGCCTGATAAAATTGCTGGAAGCTGAGCCGGATATCAACATCATCGGGGATGCAGATAACGGGCAACAAACAATCCGGATGGTCAAACAGTTTCAACCGGACATACTGGTCGTGGACCTGATGATGCCGGGCATTAACGGTATCGAGGTTACCAGGCAGGTAAGCAAATTATCGCCAAAAACACATACAGTTATTCTCTCAATGTATGGTAATGAGAGTTATGTAATCGAAGCATTTAAAGCCGGAGCAAAAGCCTATGTCTTGAAAGAGTCCACTGCTGACGAATTGGTAGTAGCTATCCATCATGCTGCTTCTAATCACCGTTATCTTAGCCAGGCACTCTCCGAGAAAGCAATCGAAGCGTTTATCCGGAAAGATAAGGAAGGCAAAATTGACCCGTATGAAAACCTGACAACGAGAGAGCGTGAGATATTTAACATGATAATACAGGACCTTACCAGTACTCAGATCGCTTCGCAGTTATGCCTGAGCCGCCGAACGGTTGAAGTACACAGAAGGAACCTGATGCATAAACTGGGGATTCGCAGTCAGAGAGAACTCCTTAATTTTGCAATACAAAGAGGCATGATACCCTCAAATTCGGCATCACCAGGCGAATAAATATATCCTGCATTCATATCATCTATTAAATCCTTCTTATAGGCAAAAGCTATATTAGTAGCTCCTTATTGTCTGCGAAATAAGTAGGACTACGTATATATTATCTGTAAAAGATCGCTTAAACTGGTTCCTATATTATGAAATATTAAATAATAATCACATTGTCTAATACCGGTTATAAATAAATGAAATTATTTCTGAAAAAATGAAAAGGGAAATTATTACCATAGTACTTGCAATAAGTAATAGCAAGGTAAGACAAGGCATTCAATTGCTTCTGGAAACAGAACCGTACCTTTCTGTTATAGGAAAAGCAACTAATGGTATCGAAGCATTGAATATGGTAAAAGCTCTCTTCCCTAAAATTATGATTATGGAGCTTATGATCGGAGATATCAAAGATATCGAACTTATAAAGCGTACCTTGAAAGTCTCGCCGGATACCTCTGTAATAGTATTCTCTCTCTATGATGCTGTTCCATATATTAATGAGGTTTTTCAGGCAGGCGCGAAAGCATATGTACTAAAAGAATCCAGATCGCATGAACTGATATATGCCATACACCAGGTTGTCGCCGGACACCGCTATCTCAGCCCTGCTCTTTCAAATGTGTATAGCGTTGAATAAGGCCCTTTATTCAAATACGCGCATTATATTGGTAACATATATCCATGTTAAAGTCAGTCCTGTATATTATGTATACTATAAAATAAACTGTATACTCCACATATAATTAATGTTCCAATCCCTTAAAACAATCTGTGTCGCGACAACAAAAACTACGTAATGCGCTCCGGAAGAACTACGTAAGCATACGTATATAGTTCCTTTTCCTGACAAACTATAATCGTTTCAATCCCGAAGTTTAATAAATCTTTTTACGAAATACGTATTAGAAAT
Organism: uncultured Dehalococcoidales bacterium; assembly: GCA_964485235.1. Lineage (GTDB taxonomy): Bacteria > Chloroflexota > Dehalococcoidia > GIF9 > UBA5629 > CAZAIO01. The sequence continues at coordinate 8,198 of CAZAIO010000060.1, read as the reverse complement.
AGGTATTAGATGTTCGAATTATTCTGTTATCAAGAAATGCCTAAACAAGTATTTACAAACTGATTGTTTTTGAGGTGTCAAGATGAACAACAAGCTAATGGAAAAACCCTTGAATTCGGCTGTTAACGGGTTAAAACATCCGTATGAAGCCGGTGAATGGAGAAAAAATGAGACGGAAGTATTTACCAGCGGTCCGGACAATAATAAAGCTGAAAATACAATAACTATTTTCGGGCATGTTTTTACGATGTCCGAATTAAATACGTTATCAACGTTTTCAGGAAAGCTGCAGGCAACAGCGTCGACATTACTCAATTCCGGTCAGTCTGTCCCGGAGGGATCAATATTCATTCTGAAAGTAATCGATCACGAAATTAATGTATCGTTCGGAGGTTTTTTAAAAAAGTAAACGGGCTATTAACTATACATGCAGAAGATATATAGGAGCGCTGAAACATGAAAGATATTATCAATATTTTAAGCTTTGCAGGTAGTCTCCGAAAAGGATCTTTTAATAGAGCGCTTTTACGTGCCTCCTCCGGGTTGCTGCCGGCACAAACCGCTCTGGAAATATTCGATCTCAAGGATATTCCGGTCTTCAATCAGGACATGGAAAGTACAATGCCTGCGTCCGTTATAGAATTCAAACAAAAAATAAAAGCGGCTGATGCGCTACTGATCGCTACTCCCGAACATAATTTTTCTGTACCCGGTGTGCTTAAAAATGCAATTGACTGGGCATCGAGGCCGCACGGTGACAATTCCTTCGAAGGAAAGCCGGTTGCCATAATGAGCGCATCGACTGGTATGCTGGGAGGAGCCCGGGCGCAATACCACTTACGGCAAACTTGCGTATTCCTGAATGTTTATCCCGTTAATAAACCGGAGATATTTGTCACTTTCGCAGGTCAAAAATTCGATAGCGAAGGAAGATTAACAGACGAAAAAACAGGTGAATTGATAGCAGAACTCCTTGTGTCACTTGTTGCATGGGCAAAACGGTTGAATAAATAACAATTATTGACGTTATCGAAGGAGGCCTTGTTATGGACAATGTAGTTAGTATTATACTTGCAGGGGGCAGAGGCATGCGGATGAATGTCCTGAGCCAGATGAGAGCAAAACCCATGCTATCTTTTGGAGGTGGTTTTCATGTAATAGACTTTGTTTTAACGAACTGCCTCCATTCCGGGGTCAAAGAGATTGCTGCTCTTGTAGACTACAATCGTTACGACGTAGAAAAATACCTGAATGAGTGGCATCGTTTAAATGGAACAGGGCAGAACCTGCAAGTTCTGGAACCAAAAAGAAACACTTATAAAGGTACAGCAGATGCAGTTTATCAAAATATCGAATATCTGGAGAAACATATAACAGGCGACGCCCTGATCCTGGCTGCCGATCATATTTACAAAATGGACTATCGAAAAATGCTCGCGTTTCACCGGAAGGTAAATGCAGATGCTACGATCGGTGTCGTTACGGTACCGGTTAAAGAGGCTCATCGCTTCGGTATCGTTAAAGTCAGTAATGAAGGTAAAATTGTCGAATTTGTTGAAAAGCCGAAAACAGCTCATACCAATCTCGGTTCAATGGGTATTTATATAATTAAAATACAGACTTTACTGGAATATCTCATAAAAGATGCATCCAATCCGGATTCACCCCATGACTTCGGACACGCGATAATACCTGAGATGGTGGGCAAAGATAATGTCTTCGCCTATAAATTTAATGATTACTGGCAGGATATCGGTACCGTCGATGCATATTACCAGGCAAATATGGACTTGATACAAGCGGAACCGCCTTTCGACTATAATTCATCGTGGACAACTCTCGCCGGAGACATTCAAAATACAATGCCTGTAAAAGTCCACAGACAAAACAATATAACAAATAGCCTTATTTGTCCCGGATGTATTATCAAAGGTACGGTTCAAAACTCTATAATATCAACCGGTGTTATAATAGAGGAAAAAGCGCTGGTTAAAAACTCGGTGGTCCTTGCCCATTCAACTATCGGCCAACACAGCATAGTAGACCGGTGTATTCTGGACGAAGATATTAATATTGGCGCAACTTCTTATATTGGCTATACGACTAACCTGTTCTCCGGGATCAGCGATATTACACTGGTCGGTAAAGGCAGTACGGTTCCATCGAATACTGCTATAGGCTGTAATTGTACTGTAGCTCCCGGCGTTGGTCCGGGTGATTTCCTGAAAAAAGCTATTCCGCCAAATACTGTTCTTGCACATATATAAAAGTAAATAAAGGAGGAAAAATAACATGAAACTATTAGGAGAACTTTATCAATCGGCTGACTGGAAAGCAGAGAAGCATGTTCCTGTCCTGGAATGTCCTGATACAGTTAAGAACGGGGAACTGTTTTCAATCAAGGCTGTAGTAGGAAAAGAAATTGCTCATCCGAATACTACTGAACATCACATCAAATGGATCTCTATTTATTTCCATCCCGAAGGGGATAAATTCCCTTATGAAATAGGTCGTTTTGAGTTTTCGGCTCATGGTGAATCCGCCGAAGGACCGAACAAAGGACCCGTTTACACCAACCATGAGGTCACGCTGTCAATGAAAACGGGCAAACCCGGCACTATATTCGCGACATCGTTGTGCAATATTCATGGCCTCTGGCAATCGGCAAAGGAAATAAAAATCGTTTAGATTCCCGAAAAGATAACAGCGTGATCATCTCTTTATACCATTAGCCGGCATTAAAAAACATTATATATCACGATAATAAACAAACGTCAGAAAGAAATGGAGGAAGAGAATGATGAGTCGTACGGTTCGAAACATAAGTCTGGTTATGATTATTCTGGGTATTGTCGGCATAATAATCGGGGCGGCCTTTTTGCAACAAGCCTATGTAAAACAGGCTTATCTGGTTAATTCTATGAAGGAAGAAGGAATTAAACTCGGAGACCTTGGTATTTCCGGAGCCGATTCAAACAAGATCGTCGACAATGCCAAATATGCACAGATGGTTGCCGACAAAGTAAGAGAGGACCGGCACAAGATCGCACCCAGCTATGAAGCTCTATTGGGGGGAGGTCATTTCGATCCAACTAATGCAAAGCAACTTTCATATGCTCAGGCTTTAAACCTCGAGAATTACCTTTATCTTGCGGTAGCATCTTTCGGGCTTATAGATATCGCATTCGGGACGGGAGTTTTCATGATACTTGCAGGGATCTCCATTTTCCTTTGCGGGCTTATCCTGTTTCGATTTTTAGCAAAGATACCGGTGAATCTACAATAAATACAATACACGGGTAAAATGCATAAAGGAAGGTAATATACAATGAAAGCTTCATTTCGTCTTTTTCGCATTGCCGGGATCGATATCGGGATTCATTATAGCTGGCTTTTTATCTTTATCCTGATCGCATGGTCACTCGCACAGGGCTTTTTCCCTCAGAAATACCCGGGGTGGAGTGTGAGCATGTACTGGATTATCGCAATTGCTTCCGCATTGCTATTATTTATTTCAGTACTTGTCCATGAACTAGCGCATTCGCTCGTAGCCCGTTCCCGTGGCTTACCTGTAAACAGTATAACGCTGTTTATATTCGGCGGTGTGAGCAACCTTCAGGAAGAGCCTTCGGAAGCGTCAGTGGAATTTTCGATGGCAATCGTTGGACCGCTGACCAGCTTAATTCTGGCAGGAATTTTCTGGGGCCTTCTCTTCCTGCTGCCATCACGGACTACGCCGCTTGGCGCAATGTTTTACTATCTGGCTCTTATCAATGCACTTCTTGCTGCATTTAACATACTGCCCGGCTTTCCTCTTGACGGTGGGCGGGTTTTACGTTCAATAATCTGGGGAGCTACAAAAAACCTGTCAAAAGCTACAAATGTAGCGGCTACAGTAGGGTATATATTTGGTTGGGCACTGGTTGCATATGGGCTTTATTCACTTCTTACAGGCAATTTCCTTGGAGGCCTGTGGATTGCCTTTATCGGGTGGTTTCTGAGCAGTGCTGCCGAGTCAAGCCGAAAACAGTTCAATTTAAGCGAGCATCTAACGGGTATCAAAGTAAAAGATGTAATGAAAGTAAATCCGGAGACAGTCGATCGCGATACATCGGTCGACTCAGTGGTAAGAAATATTTTCTATCAAGACAAAGGCAGGGCAGCCCTTGTCATGAAAGACAATCAGCTCCTGGGAATTGTTACAATTGCTGATGTTAAAAAATTGCCTCATGACAAATGGACTGAGACCCGTGTGGAAAATATTATGACTTCCACCCCCCTCTACACTGTATCTGAAGAAGACGACCTTAATTCTGCGATGCAGCTTATAGCCCGGCATAGTATAAACCAGATCATAGTTTTACGTACCGGTAAACCGGCTGGACTGCTCAGCCGAGCCGATATCATCCATTTTTTACAGGTCAGCCAGGAACTGGGCGTAGATAAAGGAAGGAAACAGACTTCCATATAGTCATGAGTAACACTGTTTAATGTCTGCTGTTTTTAATTTGTTAATGTTATTAACACGACCGGAAAAAATTACGTAGCGTAAAGGACTGTATTACGTATACCTACTTATGGAATGCCGGTATAAATTTCGTAATACTGAATACAGGAGGCATTATAATGAAAATATTTAAAATGAATTCTATAAAAGCATTTATCATTGTACTGGTGTTGACATCGTTGTTTTCGATAACGGGGTGTATCGGAATAACAACGGCTCCTGTGGCACCGTCCAGTACAGCACCTGCTCCGAAAGCTGAAACGATACCTGGCTGGACGCCGAGTGTAACTTCCGATCAGGCAAATCCCGTATTGCCTGATTTTGCTTCCGTATTACTAAAAGTTAAACCTTCGGTCGTTGCAATCAACACCGAATTAACCGGTTACGATATTTTTAATAGACCTTACCAGCAAGAAGCCGCAGGTTCAGGATGGATATTGGACGATTCGGGACTTGTTGTGACCAATAATCATGTGATTGACGGAGCCAACACTATATCTGTTGTTCTGTCGGACGGACAATCGGTTCCCGCTAAAACCATAGGTACCGATGCACTAAGCGATATCGCTGTATTAAAAATAGATGTGCCGAATCTTACTAAAATCGCAATAGGCGATACATCGAAACTGGAAGCCGGAGATTGGGTGCTTACAGTAGGTAATTCTCTTGGACTCGGCATTACAGCTAAAGAAGGCATTATAAGCAGAGTGGGTGTAACTCTGGAAGGATACTCTCAGGAATCCGTAGATAAGTTAATTGAAACGAGCGCCGCTATTAATCCTGGCAACAGCGGAGGCCCTCTGGTAAATATGAGGGGAGAAGTAATCGGAATTACCAGCGTTAAAATTTCGACTACAGGTGTCGAAGGGATGGGTTATGCAATCAGATTAGGAGAAGCTTTGCCTATCATTGAAGAGCTAATACAGAAAGGTTATATAGTTCGCCCGTGGCTTGGAGTGAGCCTGTATAATGTCGATCAGTACGTCAAACAACAATTCAACCTGGCGGTCGATAGTGGTGCTCTTGTTGTCCAGGTATCACCGGGCAGTCCCGCCGACAAGGGTGGAATCAAACAGGGCGATGTAATCGTCGGTTTTAATGACAAAGAAATAAAAGGGACACAGGATGTAAGTGAAGCGATATCGGCTTCCAGCGTAGGTAGCAAGGTTAAAATAACGTATTGGAGAAATAACACTAAGTCCGAAACCACGATAACTTTATCTGAAAGTCCTGCACCGTCACAATAAAAAGAATCCTTTTTCTGAAAAATCACAAGGAGGTGCAACGATATGTACAGGAGAATACTGGTTCCTCTTGACGGGTCGAAAACAGCTGAAGTTGTATTACCCTATGCGAAAGAGCTTGCGGGAAGGCTGGACCTCGATCCCTATTTCCTGCATGTTTGCGAACCAGGCAGTACTGAAACTGCAACGGCTGACCGGATTTACATTAATGACATTGCACAGAAAGTAAAATATGATATAAAAGAAATCCAGACTGAAACCGGAGAGGGTAAAATCAACAGAACGCTTGAAACGGTGGAAGAGGTAATTGAGGGTCATGCTGCAGAAGAAATCATCAATTATGCACAGAAAAAGGATATTGACCTGATCCTGCTGTCTACCCACGGTCATTCGGGAATAAAGCAATGGGCTATGGGTAATAATGCCGATAAAGTGCTGAGAAAAGCCAAATGCCCCACATTACTGGTCAAGGCGGCAATTCCAGAAGAAATCATTCACAGCGAATGGTGCCGGAGGACTATTTTAGTACCGCTGGATGGTTCAAGTACGGCCGAATTCGCACTGCCGCATGCCGAAATGCTTGCGAAGCAAAGAGGTATTGAGCCTGTAAAAATTGTCCTGGTCCGCGTTTGCGAGCCTGTTTTTGTAACCGCCGATTATCCTGAGGCGAGTATGAAACTTACATGGGAGGAGCATGTTAAACATATGCAGGACCATGTGAAAGAAATTGCTATGCAATATCTTAACAAAATTCAAAAGCGTATGGAATATTCCGGAATTAAAGTGACCTCAGTCGTACTGATGGGCAAAGCGGCAGACGAAATTATAAAATATGCGCAGAATAATGCTCCGAATCTAATCGTTATGTCAACACACGGTTATTCGGCGGTCAACCGATGGGAATATGGTAATATCGCCAATAAGATAGTATATGGAAGTCGGTCCCCTGTCTTTCTGGTACGGCCGGAATTTTTAAATGAGATTTAATTGAAGACGGGAGGATGCAGAAACAATGAATACTACTATTAAACCCAAAGAAAAGAAAAGAACTCCATCGGAAATCAAACATTTGATTTCCAACCTTGCGGACAAAGATAGTATTACCCGGATAAAGGCAAGAGCGATATTGGTGAGCTACGGACGTCAATCGGTAAAACCTTTATTGGAGGCACTGTCAAGTAAAAATAAATGGGTCCGATGGGAAGCGGCAAAAGCGCTCAGCCAAATACATGATCCTTCCTCAATAAACGGACTGATCAGGGCATTACGAGACGAGATGTTCGATGTGCGCTGGCTCACGGCAGAAGCATTGATATCGATAGGGAGAAAATCCTTAATACCGTTGCTGCAGGCAATAATTAAAAACCCCGATTCAATCTGGATTATGGAGGGTGCCCATCACGTGTTGCATGATATGGAGAAAGGAGACCTTGAACAAATATTACGTCCCGTATTAAAAGCTCTTGAGAACACAGATGAAGCAATTGAAGTACCTCTCATCGCAGAATCTGTTCTTAATGTCCTTCAAAAGATATAACTCCGTATCATTAAAATAGTATACGTATGAAGCATGAAAAATAACGATGAAGTTAAACTGCAGAACGGAAAGTCTGCATCGTCTACTTCATCAATAGCCCGGATGAAAGACCTGTCAACGCCGGAGTTGATGAACCAACTGGGAACTTCCATCGATGGCCTAAGTAAAAATGATGCGGAGACCCGCCTGTCCCAGTACGGATTCAATGAGCTAAAAGAAGAGAAAGTCAATCCTGTTTTAAAATTCCTGTCCTATTTTTGGGGACCCATCCCAATAATGATCATTATTGCGGCCATTCTGTCAGGACTATTACGACATTGGCCTGATCTTGGTGTTATCCTGTTCTTACTGATAATGAATGCATTCGTCGGTTTCAGGGAAGAATATCAGGCAGGTAACGCAATCTCAGCATTAAAAGAAAAACTTGCTATTCAAGCAAGAGTTAAACGCGATAATGAATGGATTCTTGTCCCATCACGGGAAGTTGTGCCAGGCGATATTATTCGTTTGCGCATCGGCGACATTATACCCGCAGATGCCAGGCTGCTTGACGGGGACCCTGTTCAGGTAGACCAATCGGCTCTGACCGGAGAATCGCTACCGGTCGAGCATAAATCAGGTGACACTGTTTACTCGGGATCCATATTGAAACAGGGTGAAATAGATTCCCTGGTTTACGGCACCGGAATAAATACCTATTATGGAAAGACCGCTGAACTGGTCAGGACAACCGAAACCCGCAGTCACTTACAGCGAGCAATAATTAAGATTGCCGATTATTTAATTGCTGTTGCAGCATTCCTTGCATTAGTAATAATCATCGTAGCACTTTTTCGTAATGACAAACTGCTGGTCGTATTACAATTTGCACTCGTGCTCACAATAGCAGCGGTCCCCGTAGCAATGCCGG
>CAZAIO010000059.1:9554-17616 GCA_964485235.1 uncultured Dehalococcoidales bacterium | reverse complement strand
TATTTCCATACAAAAATCAACAGCGGGTACGTATGACGGATTGAACCGATTGATTGGCGGTAAATGCTTCATTACTCCCTTTATCGGAGTATTTTCCTGCGGCGGGACCGGACAATATAACGGATATAACAGAGCTTATCGTGAAGCTCAGGCGGGTTCACATTCTGTGCGGACGGACGACTTCCATAGTGATAAAAGAATATCCGTCTTTCATCATCTTGCCGTAGATAGAAAAGCCGCAGCCGGTAAAACATTTTTGAGCGCGGACGTTCCAGTCGAGCGTTTTCAGATAGACTCTATGCAGTTCGGATTGGGTGAAAATGTAATTTACAGCGGTGAGCATTGCATCGCTCCCATACCCCTGTCCCCAGTATGCTTTGTCACCGATCATGATACCGATTTCCGTTTCTTTTCTCTTTTTGTCGATATTGAAGAAACCACAGTTGCCGATATGTCTGCCGTTATGCGTTTCGATGGCGAGGTTGCAGTCTCTGTCACTGAAACACAGGATATCCGCGAAGTATTTGAGGTATTTTTCGAAAGAATAGGTAAGCGGTTGAGCTGCATCGTAGCGGCACAGCTCGGGGTCGGTTCGCCAGCGGTAATCGTTAACTGCATCGGTGAGCTGTTTGGGGCGCAGTCTGACTTTCTCGCCGGTCAATGACGGGGGTTTTAACAGTTCATTGACAAAAAATCTTCGCAAATGTCCAGCTCCTTGATTGCCAGTTCAGCAGCCTGACGGGTTTTCCCTCTCGAATTCTTTGCAAGATTGTTCAGCGTATCTCTGGCTTTTTGACCGCCTATTTCTCCAAGCGCCATGATTGCCGCTTCGCGTATTCGCAGGTTCTTATCTCCGGTAAAGCCGATCAGTACCGGTACAGCTTTCTCGTCGTTTAGCTCGCCGCATGCCATGATCGCCTCGTAACGGATATCCATATCTTCGTTTTCGAGCTCTTTAAACAGCGTATCAAGCCATAAAGGATCGCAGTTGCGTCCCATTGCACGCAGCGCGGCGCTTTTGTAACGCATATCCGTGCCATTATACGCTTCTTCAATAAGGGTTTTCACCCCTGTGACATGGAATGCCGCAATAGAAACGAGCGCTTCTCCCTTGATAGCGGAGACTTCCTTTTTATTATTAAGCACGGACAACAACACATTGTATATTGTCTTACAGTCATGATCGGGAAGGTCTCCCAGTTCGGCAAATATGGCGAATTTCCCCAGAGCGGTTACTGCCGCTTCTCTTACTTCTTCGGCAGGGTCGTCCTTTACAAAACGGGCAAGCCTGGATATAAAAAGTTCGTCCTCTTCTTCGGTCAGTCCTGCAATGGCAGAGGACCTTATACCGGGGTCGGGATCATAGAGGCAGAAACGGAATATTTCTCTGAAGTCATATGTAAAATTAGATGCGGCGTGGTGTACGAGTTGAGAAATGATCATCTGCCTTCGCGTGCTTTCTACAGCCGTCCACTCATGTCTCAGGGCTTCAAGGTCTTCCGTACTCAGGTCGGACAGATGCGCGAAGTCGGATTTGCCCGGAATGGTATCGCTATACAATATTTTATCTATATATTTCCTGGTATTTGCAGAACGTGACATTATTTAATACTCCTCGTCCTCGTCCTCATCGTCGTCCTCGTCCTCATCATCTTCTTCGTCATATTCTTCCTGCGGCCACACCGGTTTGGTGTAACTGGTTATAAACTCGCCCATGGCTTCGGCAGCCATGCGTTTCATTTCCTCATCAGCTTTGGTTGCCGCAACGGACAGGTCGGTTACATCCACGGTTATATGCAGCATTTCACTTAATACCTTGAGTATTGCCAGCGCGGATTTTGGATTGGGTATCCGCGTCGTGTAGCTGGGCACCTCTCCCAGAAGACAGATCCCGTCCATACCTCTCTCTTTTGCCACGCCGAGAAACAGACCGTTAAGCCCGGCTATTTGTACGGCTCCCCTCAGGACGACCTCGTACTGCTTTATCTCGTCGACGAGTTTCTGGTTAGTGGCTGCGCCCCATACTCTGGGCATTTCAGTATGGTGGATTTTTGCGATCGCAGCAGCCAGTGTATAGACGCGTTTCACTTTGAGTTTTTCGCATATATCCAGCACGGCATTGGCCATGTCGTATCCTTTTATGCTTGGCTGTTCATCGCCTATAAAAAGGAGCAGGTCTTTCTCGTACTCCGCATTTTTCCAGTAGTAGAGCTTGCTTTCGGGAAACTGCGGCGCTTCTATGATGTTGTTTTTCACCATAACGCCGATAGGCTCGAAGAAATTGAACGGCTCGATCGCACCTATTTCTTCCGCATTGAGCTTGTCCCTGATATACTGGGACACGATAAGCGATACGTTGCCGATACCGGGCCATGACGCAATAAGGTCGCAGGCTTTCGGACGCGGGTCTTTACTGAGCTTTATCAAGTTTTTCATATCACCCCTCTTTGGTCGCTACGGATACCGCCGGACAGAAGATGCTGGGAGTGAACAGTGACCCTCCTATCCACCTGCCGTCGTTTCCTATCGCTGTAAGCTGTTTCAATACCCTGTAGATATTTCCCGATACCATGGTATTTTTAACCCTGCCGGTTATCTCTCCGTTTTCGATCTTGTATCCGAGCAGTACATTGCCGCTGAAATCGCCGTTGAGCACATTGCCCTGCGATGCGCCCATGACGTCTTCTATGACCAGGCCCGTCTTTATATCCCGTACCATATCATTGAACGATATACTGCCTTCTGCGATCATTACGGCATTGGTCGACGGTGCCGGTACGCCGCCGTTGCGGCCGCCGTTACCTGTGCTCTGAGTGCCGGCCAGTGCTGCAGTTTGCAGGTCGTAAAAGAAGTGTGAGACCACTCCATTGTCAATCAGGGGCATCTTTCTGCATACGATGCCCTCATCATCGCAGGGAGAGCTTGCTATGCAGTACGGAATAGTTGCATCATCATACACGGAGAAATGCTCATCGAACACCTGGCTTCCCAGTTTGTCTTTCAACGGTGACGCACCGTTATAGACTATCTTGCCGTTCAACGCTGTGATAAGGGGCGATATAAGCGCACTGGCGACACCGTGCGGTTTGAAAATGACCGGCATCGTCTGTGTCGATATGGACCCCTGTTTTCGGGCGATTTCGAGCTGTGTGGTGATCTCATCAGCCAGCTCAGTATAATCAAGCAGGGGATGGCAGGAGCCCTGATAATCGCCCGCGAAGAGCATGTCGTCGTTCTGAACTATAACACCTTCGAGCCCCAGCGAAAAAACGCTTTTTCGATAATTCGCTTCTCCGCCCCGCGAGTTGATGAGTGAGACCGACACGGTACCTTTCGATATCGATGCCTCACAGACTATATCCGGCGTATGTTTCCGGATGGTATCGATAAACTTCTGCCCCGTATCCACCATGTCGTTCAGCCCGACCCGTTCAGTTTCCGGATCGTATATCGCCACTTCCGGCAAGGACGCTTTTCCCGGGAAATCGAAGTCAACCGGCGTGCCGAAGCTGCTTGTTTCCTCTGCCATTGCTACAAGCATGTCGGCATCGACCGGGCCGCTTACAAATGCAAAACCGATCCTTCCGTCTTTGATGATACGCAGTGCGGTACCGGTGCTTTCCTTCGTCTGTATTTGCTTCAGCTTGTTGGCTTCGAACTGTACCGGCGTTCTTTGTGAGACGATCCGGTATACTTCCGCCTGCTGTGCGATTTTTTTCGCCTTTGAGAGTATCTCTTCCAACTATGCACCTCCCACAAGGCATTTTCGAATCCTGATATGAGGGCTGCCGTTCGATACGGGCAGCGGGGACTGCCCTCCTTTGCCACAGCCTCCTCCCTGGTTCATGTCCAGGTCGTTGCCGATTGCGTCTATGTTATTGAGCGTTGTGAATACATTGCCGCTGAGCATAACCGGCCTGATAAGCTCCGCTATTTTACCGTCACGGATCATGTATGCCTCTCCTGCGGAGAAGGTGAACATTTCCAGGCTGGTTGTTCCGCCGTACCAGTCCTTTGCATAAATGCCCTCTTTGATATCGCCGATCATCTCCTCGAACGAGGTTTTGCCCGGCTCTATGTAGGTATTGGTCATACGAACGATGGGCGGGTATACGTAGTTGAGGGCGCGGGCGTTGCCGGTAGGCTGCTCGCCCATTTTCGCCGCTGTTTCCCGTGAGTGGAGCCTTCCTTCGAGAATGCCCTCGCGAATAAGATACGTCTTTGTTGACGGTACACCTTCATCGTCGTATTTAAAGCTCCCGCGCAGGCCGGGCACTGCGGCTCCGTCGACGATATTTAAATGCGTGCCGCCGAACTTCCTGCCCAGCACCATCATGTCCCGGAGCCTTGGATTTTCATGAACGAAGTCCGATTCGGAAAGATGTCCGAAAGCCTCATGTACAAATACGCCGGCAAGTATCGGGTCGAGCACAACGGTGTATTCTCCGCCGGGTGCCTGCGGGGCGGAAAGCAGTCCAATTGCACGGTTTGCCAGGTCTCTTACCTCATCATGCAGGTGCTCTATCGCTCCGTAGTCTCCGAGGCTGCCTGTGCTCAGGCCGACCTGCTGCACCGTGCCGTCTTTCGACGCGATGGCGGTCACACGCAGACCTACATCGATCCGCTGCTGCTCGATAAGCGAGCCTTCAGAACTGGCGAAAAACACTTTTTTCCTGCCGTCGTAGTAGTAGACGCTCGACGTCTGTATTCCGGGTGTTCGAAGGATAATATCGTTATATTCATCGAGAAGCTCTTTCTTTGCGGAAAGAGGGATGTTTGACGGGTCTTTTGTTACGACAGCGGGGACCGTATCGACGACCGGCTCAACGTTGCCGAGCATACTTTTCTCGTTTCCCACGAGCCGTGCCTGTTCTACCGCGAGCGCTACTTTACGCTCCATGTCTCCCGCTTCATTAAAGCTGACAAAGCCCCAACCGCCTTTCACAAGCGCGCGTATATTTCCGCCGATGCTTGAAGTCCTGCTGATGTCTTCCAGCCTCTCGCCCCGGTAGCTTATCCGTGTCGCTTCGCTTTCCTCGAGGCGTACTTCAATATAATCGGCATTCTTTCCTTTGATGTAACCGGCTATATCCTTTTGCATATTTGCATCCTGTATATGTGGTAACCTATTGTAGCGTGATAAGCTTTATGTAAGCAAGGAATCCAGTGCTGCAGTATTGCTTGAAACGGCGGACAAGTGATAATTTTATTATGAAAAAGGCAAAGTCGACCAGGTCTTCCAGAAAAAAATTACGGCGGGATTTCCGCTGAACGCAGGAATTTTAGACAATAACATGTCCGGAATTATATAATATATTCAGAGGACTGCATGATGAATTCAAGCCTGATCGGAAAGATCGAAAAAGCCAAGCGCTATGCAGAAGAACCTCATCGTATAACCTTCACAGATTTCACCACCGAATTTCGCGGAGATAACAATACATATTCCGTGAGCTACAAGACCGGTGAGTGGAATTGTACCTGTCCTTTCTTTTCACGGAACGGTACGTGCAGCCATACGATGGCACTTCAGCGCTTGCTGGCAAGCATGATGCCGGAAGATGCTCTTTCGGTCGTTTCCGGCAACCACAACGAATAAAGGATCGCATCGTCTCCCTGTCGCCTGCGAAATGCAGAGTGAAAGGGTAACGCTACATAGCGATGCGGTTTAGCATGTCTGCCACAATAAAAAGAGACCCCGTAACCAGTATCAGGTCGGACTTTTCTGCTTTTAACACGATTTGTCCTAGCGCATCCTGAACGTTTTGCGCCTCGTCCGTTTTCATGCCGTTCCGGGAAAAGTGTTCCCTTAATACGTCGAGAGAAGCCGCCCTGGGATGCGAGGAACGCGTTATGGTAACGGAGCAGCCCAGTTCTTTCAATTCCCGCACCATGCCCTGTATATCCTTATCGCTCGACGTGCCGAAAATAACAAAGCAGCGGGAATAGGTGAAAGAGCGTTTTATCGCTTCCACAAGTTTTTGCATGGAGTAACCGTTATGCGCTCCGTCGACTACCAGGAAAGGGCTTTCTCCGTGTACCTGCAACCTGCCCGGCCACTCCACTTCGCAAAGTCCGTTCTCAATTGCCTGCCGTGACACCGGAACTCCCTTTTCCGAAAGAGACTCCACTGCTGCAACGGCGACAGCCGCATTTTCAAGCTGATAGTCCCCGGCGAGCGGAATGATGAGGTCGTACTCCCCGTTGCCGGTTTTCAAGACGAACGACTGCTTTCTGAAATCCCCGCCCGTTTTTCGCCATGTAATATCTCTGCCTGCGAGGAGCAGCTTCGCTTTCCGTTGACGGCAGACGCGCTCTATCACCTCTGCGACCTCTTCTCTTTGCGGTGCGCTGATCACCGTACACCCGGGCTTGATGATTCCCGCTTTTTCTCCGGCTATCTCCGCGAGGGTATTGCCCAGTATCGCGGTATGGTCCAGGCTGATCGAGGTGATCACGCATACGTCGGACCTGACCACGTTGGTCGCGTCGAGTCGCCCACCGAGCCCCGCTTCGAGCACCTGAATGTCCGCTCCTTTTTTCTTGAAGAAGTCGAATACAACGGCGGTGAGTATCTCGAAGGTGGTGAGCGTGCCGAACGCGGCTTCGCGGTTGACCGCTTCGACATAAGGCTTCAGCCCCGTCACGATTGCAGCAAATTCACTTTCCGTTATGAGGGTACTGTTTATCCTTATCCGCTCTCTTATAGTATGGAGATGCGGCGAAGTGAAAAGGCCGACCTTATAGCCCGCGGCCATGAGTATTTGCGTGACCATCGCGGCAGTGCTGCCCTTTCCCTTGGTGCCCGCGATATGGACCGTCTTCGTTCCCAGATGAGGATTATCCAGGGGGACAAGCAGACTCTCCATCCGGCGCAGGTCGTAGTTCGCGGCGGTATAGGCGATGCCCGGTATCACCTCGTAATCGGTAAAGCTCTGTATATAATCGACAGCTTCACGGTAGTCCATTGTGGACTCCAATTATAGCACAGGGAAAGTGCGGATTGGTTGTAGATGTCAGCAATGATGACTATTGTTTATATGTTAACTCTGAGAGGTTACCGTAAATTTACGAACTCCATAGTAAGACATATCGCTTTTTCAGATGTATTTACTCTACATGGAAGAGCCATGGAGTTAATTAGCGCTTAATTGCACAATCATTAGATGAATGATAGTATATTATTGAATCATGATATATTAATTCAATAAGAGAGGAATAGAGATGGGTGCGCTCACAAAGCTTACCAGCGGTGGACAGGTTACACTGCCGAAGGCTATTAGAAAAAAGACCAATATGCAACCCGGCGATTTCGTCGAGGTCAACCTCGACGATGAAGGACGTATAGTGCTCACTCCAAAGAAATTGATCGATGCCAGTCAGACATATTTCTGGACCGAAGAATGGCAAAAAGGAGAACGTAAAGCGGACGAGGATATAAAAGCCGGACGGGTAAAACGGTTTAAATCGACTGCGGATACGGTGAAATATCTCGAAAGTAAGGACTAGCGGTGGAAATTTTTGTTACCGAGCAGTTTGAAAAAGCCTACGAAAAACTTACTCCAACCGGAAAGAAAAACGTTCGTAAGGCGCTTTTACTTCTCGGCGATGATCCGAAATACTCCGGCCTCCGTGTGAAAAAAATGGAAAGCAAACCGGGGATATGGGAAGCCCGTGCTTCTATAAAATTGCGGATGACTTTCGATATGGACGGAGAGAGGATTACCTTGCGAAATGTGGGCGATCATGACCGCGTATTGAAAAATCCATAATACGGGTCGGTTCCGGAAAATTGAGCATAAAAAATGCCCCAAGTAACCTTGCCTTTGGGTTTCCATCCAGCCTGCGCTTTTCGGCCCTCGCCTACCTTGCGCTGACCTTTCTGCCTCAACCTCCCGGTTTGACCACTTGGGACAATCTTCAATATAACTGATATTATTCGATTTGTCAAGTTATCATAACATACCTTTAGCTTACCGGAAATAATCTGATAAAAAAATTTTTAAAAAGTTTGATAGTCGGGGGCAATACGACAGACAAACCGGCTACAGTTTATTCTGTA
>CAZAIO010000059.1:0-9544 GCA_964485235.1 uncultured Dehalococcoidales bacterium | reverse complement strand
AATTTTTATAAAATGATAGACGGGAGCCCTATAATAGAAAACTGGCGGCAGTTTATTCCGGACTCGGATTGATATACGCAGTGGAAAAAGTTCCTCGTATTTTTTTATATAAGGTGCATAAGAGGGAGAAGTTTTCGAAAGGTACCCTTATATTATTTTGCCGCTGTTGCTTTACTCCAGGAAATCTTTCAGCTTGCGGCTGCGGCTTGGATGCCTGAGCTTTCGCAGTGCTTTCGCTTCGATCTGGCGAATCCGCTCACGGGTTACGTGAAATTCTACGCCTACTTCTTCCAGTGTCCGTGCTCTTCCATCGTCCAAACCGAACCTGAGTGACAGGACCCTTTGCTCCCGTTCACTCAACTCTTTAAGAACGTTTTGAAGTTGTTGTTTAAGCAATGCCCCTGATGCCTCATCGGCCGGTGACATACCGGTCTTATCCTCAATGAAATCGCCAAGATGACTATCTCCTTCCTCGCCGATAGGCAGTTCCAGGGACATCGGTGACTGAGACAATTTCACGATTTCCGTTACTTTTTCGGGGGAGATTTCCATTCCGTTGCCAATCTCCTCATAACTTGGCTCGCGTCCGTATTCATTGGTTAACCGGCGATTTGTCCTGTACATCTTATTGATGATTTCCACCATGTGTACCGGAATGCGAATAGTGCGGGACTGATCGGCTAATGCTCTGGTAACGGCCTGTCTGATCCACCAGGTAGCGTATGTGCTGAATTTAAAGCCCCTTCTGTACTGAAATTTATCTACGGCCCGGAACAGTCCGATATTTCCCTCCTGAATAAGGTCGAGGAGCGGCATTCCGCGTCGGACATATTTTTTGGCAATACTGACGACCAGTCGCAGGTTCGCTACGGTAAGATGTTTTTCGGATTCCTCTGCCGTTTTGTTAACATTGTTAAAAAAGGATTTAAACTGCTCATTCATTGACTGGAGTCGGGAAAGGAGGTCGGGATCAACAGGTTCTTCCACCAAAGAGGCTATATTACTCCATGATGTATCATCTCCAATAATAGTGAACAAATCGGGAGGTAAAAGGCGGCAATTCAGGTAAATGCCGATCAACTGCTGTTCCACCTCCGAGCTATCTTCTTTACAGGCCTGTGCAATATCGTCAATTATTGTTTTATTGATCACACAATTGATCGTCGCCTCCAGTTTTTCACAGCGGACGGTCCCATTAAAGCTATCTTCAGGAGGAAGCTCGAGTTTTTCCATTAGCAGACTGATCAAAGATCGGGTTGCGAGGAGATGCCTGATCAAAAATATTACGATAGTTACCGGCGACGGATAAAAATTGAATTCGTTAAAATAAAGCTCCTCTATCTTTTTCAAATATCGGGCTTCTTCCAATTTGCCGGCTAATTCTTTCTCTTCATTAGCGGTAATAAGCTTGACCTTGCCTATATCACGCAAGTATGCGAAGACAGGGTCATCTATTAAATCCACATCGCCCTGTTCCTTGCCCTGTTGTAGCAAAGCGGAATCGGTTTCCAGCATAGCTTCAGCAATCAATGTTTCTTCCGGTTCCTCATCTTCCCCGGAAAAAGGCATGTCTGTAATATCTTCTTCCGGCTCTTCATCAAGAAGCGGCTCAGGTTCATAAATGACAGTAAGTATGTCACCAGGGGCTAATCTATCGGTCTTCTTTCTATCAGGGAAAAAAGAGAGAAGGTCATTATCCAACTTTGAATTCATTTTTTACTTTCTTGTGGCTTTTCGGGCTGCACTTTCCGGTGCATCTCTTTAACCATTGTACCACTTTTTTAGTATATGACCTGCATGACATCGTGGAATAAAAGGCGTGGATAAAATTTATTTTGCGACTTTTTATACGTTTTCCCGTGAATTCGGCATACTACTTTATATTTTTTGCAATGATGGTGTTTTCAGGGCATAGTAAATTTATAGTACAATTATCGACATTCGTCATCTGGAGAAAAAAATATAATGCAGGATACCCATTGTACGATTATTGCCAGTCAGGCCGGGACTACCCCGCAGCAGGTAGAGGCTGTCCGGTCTATGCTTGCCGGGGGAGCGACCATTCCTTTCATTGCGCGCTACCGCAAGGAGAAAACAGGCTCACTCGATGAGGTAGTGCTTACCGATATACGGGACGGGTTAGCACGGCTTACCGCACTCGATAATCGCCGCCAGGCGATACTGGAATCGCTGGAAGAGCAGAACGTGCTCACGGACGAATTACGTGCCGCGGTCGAGTCGGCAGCCACCATGACGGAGCTGGAAGATATTTACCTTCCCTACCGCCCCAAACGGCGTACACGGGCAACTATTGCCAAAGAAAAAGGGCTTGAGCCTCTTGCCCTGTTGATATTCGGCCAGAAAATCGACGATCCGGCTCGCGAGGCGCTGGCTTTTGTGAATGAAGAAAAGGGCGTCGGTTCGGTCGAGGATGCGCTCGCCGGAGCGCGCGACATCATCGCGGAGATGGTCAACGAAGATGCACGGGCAAGGCATATGATACGCAGGCTTTTTTATATGGAAGGTACGATTCAATCGAGCGTGGTGAAAGACAGGGAAAAGGAAGGGATAAAATACAGCAATTATTTCGATTGGCAGGAGCCGGTCTCCCGCGTCCGCAGTCACCGGATGCTGGCGATGTTTCGCGGCGAAAAAGAGGGGTTCCTGAAGATCACGGTGAGGCCCCCTCAGGAAAAGGCGCTGCTGTCCCTGCAACGCCGCTTTGTGAAAGGTACGGGTACCGCTTCAGAGCAGGTAGTGCTGGCGGTGAAGGACAGCTATCAGAGGTTGCTGGCGCCTTCTATCGAGACCGATATCCGCCAGCAGGCTAAAGAGCACGCCGATGACGAGGCGCTTCGCGTGTTTTCGCGGAACCTGCGTGAAACGCTCATGGCCCCGCCGATGGGGCCCAAGGCGGTGCTGGCAATAGACCCCGGCTACCGGACCGGCTGTAAGGTAGTCTGCCTCGACCCGCAGGGCAAGCTGCTGACCCATGCCGTGATCTACCCCGGCCAGTCCGGGGCGCGGAACAAAGAAGCCGGACGAACGGTGCTCGACCTGGTCCGGCAGTACCATATCGAGGCGATAGCCGTTGGAAATGGAACAGCCGGGAGGGAAACCGAAGAGTTCATTCGCGGGCTGGACCTGCCGGATACAATAACTGTCGTGACGGTCAACGAGAGCGGCGCATCGGTCTATTCAGCGTCCGCTGTTGCCCGTGAGGAATTGCCCGACCAGGATATCACCGTACGCGGTGCGGTATCCATCGGGCGGCGGCTTATGGACCCCCTCGCGGAGCTGGTGAAGATCGACCCGAAGTCGATCGGTGTGGGGCAGTACCAGCACGATGTCGATCAGGGCAGGCTCAAAAGCAACCTGGACGAGACCGTCATGAGCTGTGTGAACGAGGTGGGTGTCAAGGTGAATACAGCCAGCCAGCAGCTTCTTACGTATGTTTCGGGTCTCGGCCCCATGCTGGCCAAGAATGTGATCGTCTACAGGAATGAGAACGGGCCGTTCCGCAGCCGTGCAGCGCTCAAGAAGGTGCCCAGGATGGGCCCGAAGGCGTTCGAGCTTGCGGCGGGATTCCTCCGTGTCGATGATGCAGAAAATCCTCTGGACGCGAGCGCCGTGCATCCGGAAAGTTATCATATCGTCGATCGCATGGCGAAGGACCTGGGCTGTAAAGTGGCTGACCTCATACAGCGCGAGGACCTGCGCCGCAAGATAGACCTGGAGCAATATATCGGAGAAGAGTACGGTCTGCCGACATTGCAGGATATCATGGCGGAGCTTGCCAGGCCGGGACGCGATCCGCGGCGGCAGTTTGAATCGGTCGCGTTTGCAGCGGACATCCGGACGATCGACAAGCTCGTTCCCGGCATGAAGCTGGAAGGGATCGTGACCAACGTGACCAATTTCGGGGCGTTTGTCGATATCGGCGTGCACCAGGACGGACTCGTTCATATCAGCGAGCTGTCCGACAAATTCGTGAAAAATCCCGCCGATGTGGTCAGCGTCAACCAGAGAGTGTCCGTCACTGTGCTCTCGGTAGAGCCGGAGCGAAAACGGATTTCCCTCTCGATGAAGCAGGGTGCAGCCTCAGATAGACAGAGCAGGCCGGAGGCACAATAACAATGACTGTGCCGGACTGGCATATATACCTGATCAGGTGCCGCGATGGGAGCCTGTACACCGGAATAACAACTGACGTAGACCGCCGGTTTGCGGAGCATCAGGGACATGGTGATACAGGGGCGAAGTACTTGCGAGGCAGGGGGCCTCTGGTGCTGGTGTTCCAAAAGAAACTGGGGAGCAGAAGCCTGGCACTTGGCGTGGAGAGCAGGATCAAGAAGCTGTCGAAAGCCGGAAAAGAGACGCTGATAAATGATGCGAAACAAATAGAAATGATAATCAAACAGGTCGCATCACAGATAACCGGCTAATAGGTGTCGTACGTTTTCAGATGGCCGTACAAGGGTAATATCGGTTATACCAGAGAAGCGAATCGAAAGAATGAGTAATACAGACCGAATCGACATCAAGCCCGGCATGCGGGTCTCGATAGTATTAAAAGAGGACCAGCGGTCCGGAAAACTGACTGAAGGAATAGTTAAAGATATTCTAACGCGTTCTTCGGCGCACCCGCACGGAATCAAGGTCCGTCTGCAAAACGGCCTGGTCGGCCGGGTGAAAGAGATTTCTTCATAAAAGTTACTCGCTTCGAGTCATTCCATAATAATGAGGTAATGCGCTTATGTCATTGCGAGGAGCCCCGATATAATTAGAGAAATCGGGGCGACGTGGCAATCTCATTTCATTACGTGTCACCTCCGTGAGGTGACCGTAAAATAAAAAGTTCTCTCAGGGTCACCTGTGGGCAGGTGACACCTAGAAAACCATAAGCCAGATGCAAGAAGGCGATTTAACGATTATAGATAAAGAGTCCCTGAAGTAACCGGGCTACACCGCCAGCCCGGCGCGGAACCCTTCCTTGATCGCTTTGGCAATTTTGCCGACGCCGTTGCAATCGCCGATGACATGCATTTCTATGCCTGATCCTTTCAGTTGCCCGGCAAGCGTCTGGTCTGATTTGTTGCCCGGCGCCAATACTATTGCATCGGCTTCAACGGTGAAGCTCTGCCCGTTTTGTTTTATTATTACCCCTGTTTCCGTTACCTCTTCGACCGTGGCGTTGGTAAATGTCTTCACTCCCAGGTTTTCCAGGCTGAAGAGCAGGAAATAGTGGGCGAATACCTGATGTCCTGTGTCTTTCGATATTTCGTTTGACGCTTCCACTATGGCAACCCGGTTACCCTTTGCAGCCAGGAATTCCGCTGTCTCGGCTCCTGTTTGTCTGCCGCCGATGACAACGATTTTGCCTTCAGGCACGTTTCCCTTGAGCACCTGCTGCGCAAAAATTACATTTTTATGTTTGTGCACGTCGAATTCAGGTTCTTTGGGATGGGAGCCGGTGGCGACGATGACGGCATCGGGTTTTTCCTTACCTACGATATCCGGGGTGAGTTCGCGATGTTCTACTTTCACACCGAGCTTGTTCATCTGTTCTATTTCAAAGTCCACGAGCAGTTTGATCTCTTGTTTGCCCGGTGGCACACAGGCAAGGTTGAGTTGCCCGCCCAGCGTGTCTTTCTCGTAGAGGTGCACGTCATGTCCTCTGAGGGCGGCAACGCGTGCAGCTTCAAGGCCTGCGGGACCGCCGCCTGCGACAAAGACCTTTTTAACCTTTTCAGCGCGGGATATCTTGAGTTCATCTTCCCGCCCGGCAACAGGATTGAGCGCACATGATACCGGTTGTCCGGTCATGCAGCCCTGACAGGAAATGCAGTGCCGGATTTCCTTTTCCCTGCCCTCCCGGGCTTTTTTCGGCCATTCAGGGTCGGCAATCAACCCGCGGCCAATACCAATGATGTCGGCTTTCTCCAGTTCCAGTATTTTTTCCGCAAGCTCCGGGGTGATGATACGGTTCGCGGTCATCACCGGTATGGAGAGCACGTCTTTTATCGCTGCAGCTAAATAGACCAGTTCACCGCGGGGACTTCTCATAGGCGAAATAGCTACCGGGACGCCAAGGTAGTTAGGCTTCATCCCGGGCATACTGCCGCCGACACAAACACTGATGCTGTGTACCCCGCACGCCTCTAATTTCCGGGCAAAGCGTCTGGCATTGTCAAGGGTTATTCCGCCTTCCTCGATTTCCTCGCCGCTGATCCGGCACATAAGAGGGAAATCGTCGCCGACCTTCTGCTTCATTTTGTATATTATCTCGGCAAGGAAACGAAAACGATTATCGAGGTCTCCGCCGTATGCATCCTGGCGTTTATTGGAAAGAGGAGACATGAATTGCTCGATAAGGTATCCGTGAGTGCAGTGCAGGCTGATTACCTTGAAACCGGCCTCTTTAGCGCGCAAGGCGGATTCAGCGAATTTGTCCTCGATATCTTGGATTTCCTCGATAGTGAGTTCCTGCGGCACGACAAAACCGGTAGCAGAGAAGGGGACCGCAGACGGGGCAACGGGCATCTGCCCGTGAGTCATAAGCAAACTGCCGTCGTGCAACCTGCCCGCCTTGTAACCGCCGTGGCTTAATTGAATGGCCGCCACAGACCCCTGGTCTTCTATGGCCTGAGCAAGGCGATGCAATCCGGGTATATATTTATCGTCATCTATGTAGATATCATTGATGGCATGTTTCCCGCGAGGCGCTTCTACGATACAGTCCTCAACGATAATGAGGCCGGCTCCGCCCCGTGCTCTTTCTTTGTAAAAACTCACCATCCTATCGCTGACAAAACCGTCTTCCGTTGCGCAATTGGTGGTTATCGGAGGCAATGCCACTCTGTTGGCCAGTTCTAATGTAGCCAGCTTGCAAGGTTCAAACAATCTACGGAATTTCATTTTTCCCCCTATAGTTCTCAAGGATATTTCCGGTGGTTTGCGGATAATCTGACTGTATTATAAATATATTGTACGGTATGAGCAATGCAGTTATGCCCCCCGGCGTATCTTTAAATGCGCCCTTACGACGTATAATTATTTCTACCGTTTGCCCTGATGTTTCGGCTCGAATATATCGTGCAGTGCTATCGTGCGGCCGCTCCGCACGGAATCGAACCCGTACTTCTTCCTGATAAGGTCGACCGCTTTGTCCAGGCGTTCCCGCTGCTGCGCCTGCTGGGTCTGCTGTTCGAACAATGAAAGCTGCATGCCCTTTCCGACAAGATGCGATACTTCGACGCCGATCAGCCGCACCTTTCTCCCCTTCCCTCCGAGCGCGCGTTCCATAAGGTCCCGCGCTGCGGCGAATATGGTATCGTCGGCGCTGGTAGCTTCTTCCAGCGTACGGCTGCGGTTGAGTGTCTCGAAATCATCGTAACGCAGTTTTATCGAGACGCTTCCGGCGCGCTTGTCCCGCCGCCGCAGCGTGGCTCCCACGCGTTCGCACAGGTAACGCATTACCGACACAAGTTCCTGTGTATCCGTTGTATCCTCGGTGAACGTGGTCTCTCTGCTGATGGATTTCGCCTCGCCGGGCTCCTCGAGTTTCCGGTTGTCGATACCGTTGGCAAAGCGATGGAGCATTATCCCGGCAGAGCCGAGCCTGCTTTTTACCCATGGTTCGGGGAGCGCCGCGAGCTGTCCTATGGTCGTAATGCCCGCGCCCTTCAGCACCTGCTCCGTCTTCTTCCCCACGCCGGGCAGCCGTTCAATGGAAAGCGGGGCGAGGAACTCCGTCTCCTTTCCCGCAGGCACTTCGACAAGCCCGTCGGGCTTCTCCAGGTCTGAGGCTATTTTGGCTACGACCTTGCATTGAGATATGCCGACGGAGGCGATCAGGTGAATCTCTTTCCGCACGCGGTCTTTCAACGTCTGCGCCATTGCGCGCGGCGGCCCGTACATTTCGCAGCCGGTGATATCGATATATGCCTCGTCGAGCCCTCCCGGCTCGATCAAAGGAGAGAACTCAGACAGTATCGTCATGAATTTCTCGGAAGCCTGGCGGTAACGGGCGTAATTGCCCTGGAGGAAGATCGCCTTCGGGCAGAGACGGTATGCACGGGAAAGCGGCATCGCCGATTTCACGCCGAAGGCGCGCGCCTCGTAGGAAGCGGCGGCGACCACACCACGGCGGTCCGGCTGACCGCCCACGATCACCGGCTTGCCACGCAGCTCCGGGGCGTAGTTCTGCTCCACGGATACAAAGAACGCATCGAGGTCGATATGAAAAATACCGCGGTTCATAGTGTGCAATCCTCAGCTAGACCACTACACCATTGTGAGAGAAAGAGGCGTCTCTGTCAACACGTGCCTGTCACTGTCCTCCGCCCTTCGATACCAGCGCTACGATCCTGCGATCGAGCTCCACCCTGGGCAGCATGACCACTCTCTGACATGTGGTACATTGAAGGCGTATGTCTGTCCCTGTACGCAGCACCTGCCATTCGCTTCCTCCGCAGGGGTGTTGTTTCTTCAATCGGACGATATCGTTAATCGCCAGGTCTACCGGCTCCCGCATCTCCGCTCCTGATATGTTCAAGCACGTCGTTTATCCGGTTGCGCAGGTCCTGCGCGCTGAAGCGCGCCGCCCTGGGAAAATCATCGCCTTTCGACGCATAAAGCACCTGCCGCGATGCCGAGATGACCGCCTTTTCGCCCTGGGCGTCAGTGCCGTCCTTTACCGCCTGGAACAAGTCGCCGCCTTGCGCGCCGATGCCGGGGATAAGCAGCGGCATATCCGGGCAAAGCCCTCGTATTTCCTTAAGCTCCTGCGGATAGGTCGCGCCGACCACCAGCCCTATCTGAGCGTCTTTATCCCACTCCAGCGCCTTGCGTGCAACTGCGCGGTAGAGCGTTTCTCCGCCGGCATCACGCATGTCCTGAAAGTCAGTTGCTCCCTTGTTGGACGTGCGGCACAGTATGAAAATACCCTTTTCTTTATAGCCCAGGAACGGCTCGATCGAGTCGAAGCCGAGGTACGGGCTCACCGTAGCCGCGTCTACGCCGAAATAACTAAAGAGCGCCTCAGCATATGCCTTTGCCGTGTTGCCAATATCTCCGCGCTTGGCGTCGCCGATGATCAGTATATCGTCCGGAATGTACGCGATGGTCTCCTTCAATGCGTTCAGCCCTTCCATGCCCATTGCCTCGTAGAAGGCGAAGTTCGGCTTGTACGCGCAGACCAGGCCGGCGGTAGCATCTATGATGGCTTTATTGAAATCCAGCAGGCCCACATCGGGCATCAGCTTGCGGTCGGGGTCGAGTCCCACACAGAGAAGGCTTTTATTCTTGCGGCTTGCCGAAAGCAGTTTGTCGATAAATTTCATGGCCACGCTCCGCCCGCATTATAACGCAACAGGGGAAAGCAGCCAAGCCTGTAGAAAGATTACACATCTGAGCAAAGATAATAAAGTGTTACCGATGTGCCCGGATTAAAAATGTAACCTGTGTACCGGTTTGTATAATTGAATGATGATGTTACATTTTCACGACGCTGTAGGGGCGACCGGCCGGTCGCCCCTACGAA
>CAZAIO010000058.1:0-17786 GCA_964485235.1 uncultured Dehalococcoidales bacterium | reverse complement strand
CGATTGTATAACCATAGCGTACGCCGGAAAGTATTTCGGCAGTATCGCTCTCTATCTTCATGCGGTCACCCCGGCCGTAGCCCATTTGCCTTCTTTTCAACTCATGTGTGATAAACGCATTACCCAAATTGAGTCCTGCTACCATCCCTTCTACAATCGAAAGAAGACCTTTACCATGTGATTCACCGGCAGTTATAAAACGTAATTCACTCATAGCTCCACACCGTTATAAAAATAATACGTTCTTTATTATGAACGGAACGAACTTCTATAGCAACATCCAGCATGTTCTGCGATTACTAATAATACTTCAGCGACAATATAAACGGCAGACCCTTATCAGTAGCCCATCGCCTTTTGTGCCGCAGCAAGCATGACTGATTCAGGGGCTTCAATACCGGTCCACAATTTAAATGCTTCCGCACCCTGGTACACCAGCATCGATAGACCTCCAAGTGACTTTGCACCCGATTTTTGCGCCATTTCCAGCAGTGGAGTTTCAATGGGATTATATACAAGATCGAATACAAACGCTTTATCGGATATCATATTTTTCTCTACAGGTGATTTTCCTTCAAGGGGGGAAAACCGCGTACCGAACGAAGTGCAATTTACCAGCAAATTACATGCACGAACAGCGTTTTCAAGCTCAGACGAATTCCGGGGTAACAGGTCAATGTGAACAGCAAGTTTTTTGAATGCTACGTATTTACTTAAAGCGATGGCGATTCTCTCGGCGTGAGCAATTGTCCGGTTCACAAACGTTATCGAGCGTACATTTTCCATGGCCAGTGCAAACCCGACAGCTCGTGCACTGCCGCCTGCGCCCAGAATAACCACGTCCATCCCCTCCGGGTGTAACCCGCCATCCTTTTTTAAAGCCCTGATAAATCCGGGGGCATCTGTATTATGCCCGACCAGTGCGCCGTTTTTATTGACAATAGTATTTACAGCCCCTATCATACTCGCGCTTTCATCCAGCCTATCCAACAGATCGAGTACCGTCTCTTTATATGGTATCGTTACATTCGCCCCCAGGTATTCTTCCGAACGGAGAAGCTCCACCCTGTCTTTGATATGTACTACCTCTGTCTCCCACGATTCATAGCAAACATCCATTTTCAAATAATCGAAGGCAGCCTGCTGGAATATGGGTGAAAGAGAATGGGTAAGTGGATAACCGATGACACCGGCTTTACGTGTCATGTATCGTGAACCTCTGCTTGTCCAGATAACCCTGCAAAATATACGCTGCGGCAGCGGAATCACGACGGTCTTTTAATTTATTCCGTCGTCTCCCCGCTTCTTTAAGGAGATTCTCAGCGGCAACAGTTGATAAGCGTTCATCCTGCATCTCTACCGGAATTTCTGTTGACTGAGATATTTTTTCTATAAAAGTGATAACCTCTGCGGCTTGTTTACCAATACTTCCATCCATTGAATAAGGAACTCCTGCAACAATACATTTCACATTGTTCTGCAATGCGATATCTATAATTGACTGTATTGCCTGCTCGTCGGTTTTCCTGACAATCGTCGAATGCGGGCTTGCCAGTATTTCATCAGGATCGCACAATGCAACACCTATACGTTTATCCCCGATATCCAGTCCCATAATTCGCATCGTTTATCTATACAGCCTTCCGTATGATTTCCTTTACCAGTTCAAGCGCGTCTTCGATCTTGTTTTTATCTTTTCCCCCTGCCTGAGCAATTTCAGCCTTTCCCCCTCCGCTGCCACCGGTTACTTCCGCAACCTGTTTTATTATATTGCCGGCATGTAAACCCTTATCGATCAGGTCAGGTGAAACCATAGCGATAAATCCGGGTTTGTCATTATATACCGATCCCAAAACTATTACCGCATTATCCAGCTTTTCACGCAACCCATCCCCGATTTCACGCAGGACCTGTAATGAAGATGACTTGACCTGCGAAGCTATGACCGTTATACCGTTAACGGTTATTTGCCGGGCGAGAAGGTCTGACGCAACATTTTTAGAAAGCTGCCTTTCCAGATCTGCAATATGCTTGCGTTCAGCGGTGAGTTCATCAAGGATATTTTTAACTTTACCGGGTAATTCCTCCGGTGTACTTTTCATTTCTTTTGTTAAGGAGTCCAGTATTTCCAGGTTCTGCTTGAGATATCTTTCAGCGCCCCGGCCGGTAACCGCCTCGATTCTGCGCAGACCTGTTCCTATGCTTCCCTCACTTACTATAATAAAGGTGCCTATTTCACCGGAATAGCTGACATGTGTTCCACCGCACAATTCAACACTCACAGCGGGATCACCGATTTTCATAACCCGCACAAAATCGCCGTACTTTTCGCCGAACAAAGCCATCGCACCTTCATCGACAGCTTCTTTATAATGAACATTTTCCCTGCTTACTACCGGTAAATTCTTCCGCACCATGTCGTTCACACGTTGCTGTATCTCTTCAAGCTGTCGTTTATCAATATTTTTCATATGGGAAAAATCGAACCGCAGCCGGTCGGGGGCAACAAGTGAACCTCTCTGGTATACATGAGTACCAAGCACTATCCGTAGAGCAGCCTGAAGAAGATGAGTTGCGGTATGATTTCGGGCAATATCCATACGCCGTTCGATATCAATAACCGCCTCTACACTATCGTTCACTGAGAGTATACCGTATGTTATTGAACCGACGTGATAAAATGTTTTTCCCGATAAAGCCCCGGTGAGCTCACGTGTTGTATCGGCTACTTCCATTTCCCCGGAACTTCCGATCAGTTTTCCTGTATCTCCCATTTGTCCGCCCATTTCACCGTAAAACGGTGTTTCATCCAGCACAATCGCTACATTACTGCCTTGCTGTGCCCGGTCAACAGGCGCATTTGTATCGCGGTCAAATATAAATTTGATTGTAGTATGTAAATGTACTTCATTGTATCCCTTGAAATCGGATTCAGGCACCGTTATATCTACTGCAGCAGTACTGTTAACAAATTTATGACCTGCGCGGGCACGTGTCCGCTGGCTTTCCATCTCCTTTTCGAATCCAGCGAGGTCAATCGACAGTCCATATTCGTCAGCAATTTCAGCGGTCAATTCTGCCGGAAATCCATATGTATCGTAGAGCCGGAATACTTCTTCACCCGAGATTATATTTTCCCCGGCGCTTTTAACTTCCGAGATAGTCTTTTCAACGAGATTGATTCCGGCGTCAAGAGTGTTGCCGAATTTCTCTTCTTCAACAGTTATGATTTCACGTACAAATTCCTTGTTTGTTTTTAATTCAGGATAAACATGCCCCATATCGGCTATAACAATATCGGTAATACGATTTAAAAATGGAGCCTCTATACCCAGTTTTCTACCGAAAAAGCAAGCTTTTCGCAATAACCTGCGAAGGACATACCCTCTCCCTTCATTCGCAGGCAATACACCATCGGTAATCAGGAAAGTTATTCCGCGGCTATGTTCGGCAAGTATTCTCATTGCTCTGCTATATGCTTCATCTTCACCATAAGTCAGTCCGGATAAACCTTCGATAACCTTGCGCATCGGCAGAAAGAGGTCTGTATCGTAGACAGAGGTAACTCCCTGCAATAAAGCTGTTGTCCTTTCGAGCCCCATACCCGTATCAATATTCGGCTTCGGCAACGGTGTTCTGTTGCCGTTACGGTCCTGGTTGTACTGGGTAAACACCAGGTTCCATATTTCCGAAAACCTTCCACAGCTGCAACCGGGATTACACTCCGGTCTTCCGCATCCATTTTCTTCACCAAAATCATAGTGTATTTCGCTGCACGGGCCGCACGGCCCTGAATCACCGGCAGGTCCCCAGAAATTATCTTTCTCCCCTAAACGCACGATTCTTCCTTCCGGGATACCGATACTTTTCCATATGTTATATGCTTCATCATCATCGAGATAAACGGTTATCCATAACTTTTCAGGAAGCAATTTAAGATGTTCTATAACGAACTCCCATGCCCACTTGATAGCTTCTTCCTTAAAATAGTCGCCAACGCTGAAATTCCCCAGCATTTCAAAAAACGTGAGATGTTTGGGATCTCCCACCGCATCGATATCAGTTGTGCGAAAACACTTCTGGCATGAAGCCAATCTTGGATTGGATGGAACAGCTATACCGAGAAAATACGGTTTTATCTGAACCATTCCCGCTGTTGTCAATAAAAGGGTAGGATCGTCGTGCGGTATAAGAGAGGAACTGGGAATAATTGTATGCTTTTTATTTTTAAAAAATTCTAGAAATAATTGTCGAACTTCGTCGCTTGTCACTCTATTTGTCACCTTTCTGGATTTTAATAAACTACAATTATGCTGTCAATGTATTTGCTATAAGCTCAATGAAACAAAAATAGTACAGCATACAGAATATATCCAGTCTTTTACCTGCACTTGTCGTAAACATACGCAGCCGCACCTATAATCCCTGAATTACTCTGCAACCGGGCACGAACAATACGGGCAGTCCGAGCCGGTAATTTAAATGCCCGTTGTCTGGCAACCTTTCTGGCCGGTCCTATCAACAACTCCCCCATTTTCGATACGCCTCCTCCGATGACAATTGCCTGCGGATTAAAAATATTCAGGATATTTGCCAATCCTGTACCAAGATAAAAGGAGGCATCCGCAATAATTTTACATGCGAATCCGTCTCCCTGCTTCGCCGCACGCGCTACATCAGCAGCGGTTATATCCGTTACATTTCCCTTGACCATTTCCTTGATAACGCTTTCCGCACCGTTATTGAGCCCTGCGATCGCTTCTCTCGCTATTGCTGTCCCTGAGGCAAGTACTTCCAGACAACCGTAATTCCCGCACTTGCATCTGGGACCATTTACATCAATGGTCATATGTCCAATCTCACCTGCAGAACCTGTCGAACCTTCATAGAGATTGTTGTCGATAATAATACCGCCGCCTATTCCTGTGCTTACCGTAAGGTAGACCATATTGCTCGTTCCACGGGCCGCACCAAAACGGTGTTCGCCTAACGCCGCAGCATTGGCATCATTGACCAGGAAAGTATCCAGCGCCAGTCTCTCAAAAAATATCTTTTTCAGCGGCACGTTCTTCCATCGGGGCAGGTTAGGAGACGAGGTAAGTACACCGTCTCTGCTGTCCAGTACTCCCGCCACTGCAATGCCGATGCCCGCCAGGCTGCTCGGCGATATTTTCCCTTTCTTTAAAACCGCAGCAATCGATTCGAACAGCCTGTCGATTACTCTGCCGGGCCCTTCATCTGCCAGCGTTAAGCGATTATCGACAACAAGCAACTTCCCGTCAGGAGAAATAAGCGCACTTCTTATTTTTGTTCCTCCGAGGTCGACAGCTACAACCGGTTTATCCTTCATCTTTAGTAAACCCTTTCGTATTCAAAATATCACGGTAGACGGTCTCATATTTTACAGCCGAACTATTCCAGGAGAAATCGAGTTCCATAATCCTTTTAATTATTTTATGCCAGTTCTTCTGCCCTGTTTTCCAGGTCTCAACTGCCCGTTCAAGCACATTATATAATGAGGTTCCATCATAACTTTCAAATACAAAACCGCTACCGTCAGCGAAATCAGACGAAAGTTCTTTTACCGTATCAGCCAGCCCACCGGTATGTCTAACTACAGGTACCGACCCGTAACGCATTGCAATGAGCTGCCCCAGTCCGCAGGGCTCGAAACGTGACGGCATAAGAAACATGTCACTCCCGGCATAGATAAGATGTGCCAGAGCTCCATCAAATCCATATATCAGTTTAAATTTGTCAGGGTGCCGAGATGAAATTTCATTCAATATGTGGTGGTAATTATCAAGGCCTTTTCCGAGTATGATGAGCTGGCAGTCAATATTTCCGAACAGTTTTTCCAATATCTCCATCATGATATTGAATCCTTTCTGTTCATCAAGTCGTGTAACCATACCGATAACCGGTGTTTTTTCGTCAACCGGGACATTAGCCTTTTGTTGAAGAGCAGTTTTATTTTCTTTCTTCTTATCAGGTACTGCTGAATTAAAATTCGAAGGTATAAACGGATCATTATCCGGATTATATTCTTTATAGTCTATTCCATTGATTATGCCCTTAAGCTGTTTCTTCCGGTGACTTAGAATATGGTTCATCCCCGCGCCGTATTCTTCAGTGAGTATTTCCTGAGCATACCTCTCGCTGACCGTGGTGATCATATCAGCCCACAAAATACCCAGGCTCATAAGATTGTGGAGCGGTTTCGGGCTATTTTCTTCGTGAAATTGCCAGTATTGCATCATTTCATTATCAGTGAGCTGATGCTGGTTTAACCATCCCTGATATACCAGATTATGTATGGTGAACACCGATGCGCCAGGGAAATTTTCTTTTTTCAATAGTAAGGGGACAAGTCCTGTATGCCAGTCATGACAATGAACGATATCAGGCTTCCAATCCAGAAGTTTAAGTGCAGCAACTACAGCTTTGCAAAAGAAAAAGAACCGTTCTATTTCATTTTCCCCATACACCTCGTCAGAATGGAAATATCTGGAATTATCAATCAGATAATACCTGGTAGAATTACCGACCGTTACCTCTTTAATTGAAATTGTTTGTCCTGATTCCAATGGAGAGACCATTATATCTTTCCGGATATTTACGTGTACATATTCATGTGAGTTAATGATATTGTAGTCGGGTATCATTACCCGTACATCATGGCCAAGACCACAAAGTGCTTTCGGTAATGAACCGACAACATCTGCCAGTCCACCCACCTTTATCAGCGGAGATGATTCAGAAGCAACAAAAAGTATTTTCACAATAATAGAATAATTCGCAGCCGGCCAATATCACGTGTCCTGTCCCTCATATCAGTTGACACATACCGTTCTGCCGATTTTGTTTTGTAAGCATTATTCTCGATTCCCCATTATGTGCGTACAGATTGATGTTCACATAATTGCGAGACAAGTAGTTCTATAGCAAGGTCCTCATCGATGTATTTACCGCTCTTTATAGCAATATCGGCTTCCAGTATCTTCCGGTACGCTGTCTTGATATGTTCCGTAGTATAAGTCCTTGCCTGTACAATCGTCCTGTCGAGTACGGTATCCGAGAATATCCCTATTTTGCTTTTTATTTGTGTTCTATTCATACGGGGAGCCAGTTCTTTAACCATGACAATAAGCCGGAGCTGCCTGCTTATCATGGTAATAATATATGAGGGCGCAGCACCGCTCTGAAACAACCTTCTGAGTAACTCATACGCCTCTCTGCTCCTTCTCTCTAAAACAGCGTCTACCAGAAGGAATATATTCACATCTCCCGTATAGCTTGTAAGCTTTTTTACGTCATCTTCTTCAATCCTGTTTCCAGTGCAAAACGCTATTAGTTTGTCTATTTCGTTATTCAATCGCCATAAATCCGTTCCCGCCAGTTCAATAAGTAAATTAGCCGCAGTATTTGAAATAGCTGCCCCTCTCAGGCTCACTTCATTTTGTATCCAGCTACGTAATTTCTCACCTTTCAATAGCTGATAAGTCATTACTTTCGCATAAGGACCGAATAGGGCCAGCAGAGGATTATTCCCTTTTTTATTTACTTCACCATCTACGAACACCAGGACCGTACTTTCAGGCATATCACTGGCAAAAAAATCACGCTTAGATTGCCATTCGTTTAATCCGGCGCCCGATCCAGACTTTGCTTTTGTCGATTTTTTCCCGGACAAGTTGTCTTTCTCAAAACGCTCCAGCAGACCCTCAACAATCACCAGCCGGTGTGTATGAAGAAAAGGAGCTGCCATACATATATCGCGAAGCTGTTCAATTGTAATCTGTTTACCGTCGAGCGTGCTCGTATTAGCCTCCATGAGTTCGGCATTACAATACTGTTCCTTTATTCTCCGGAGTTCCTGCTGCAATGAATATGTGTCCTTACCATACATTATGTAAAACATCGAAACAGCCTCTCCACATTTTAGCATAATACGTGATACGGCACTTGCGTCCAGCCTGTTCTCCGGCAAGACACATATAGTTTTGTGTATGGAATGTCACTTGATTTTACCTCTGTCAGTAGATATACTCAATAAGCAATTCCTGTCTGTGTCCGACGATATTTAATCTCACGGACCGTATTATTTTCAGGAAATTCAACGGGATATCTGAACAGGGGTTGTTTAACAACAATGAAATAACATTATCGTGTTACTCCGTTTTTCCCGGACCGGTACGTATATCGATTATTAATGTGTAAGTCCGGAAACGGGCTATGATATGAATGGAAATATGAAAAGGTATATATATTATTGTAAAGGAGACATATAATCACCATGTCGCATAAACCGAAATTAAAAGGCGTTCGAAAAAACAGGGGTAAAACCAAAAGCAAGAAAAAATCATAACTATCAGGAGTATCTGATTGAAGATATTGGTAATCGGCAATGGAGCCAGGGAACATGCGTTAGCATGGAAAATCGCTCAAAGCCCGCGCGTACAACAAATTTACGTCGCTCCCGGCAATGCGGGCACTGCTGCAATCGCTTCCAACTTATCAATCAGTCCCTCTGATATAGAAACGCTGGGAAAAACAGCACTTCAGACCGGTATAGATTTAACCGTAGTAGGACCGGAGATACCCCTTTCCGAAGGCATTGTAGACCATTTCGAGCAATTGCAGTTGCCTGTTATGGGTCCAAGCCGGGCTGCAGCACAACTCGAGTCAAGCAAGGTATTCGCCAGGCGATTGATGCAGAAATACGGCATTCCAACATCGGGAGGAGAAGTCTTTACTGATTTTGAAGCTGCAAAGGCATATGTTGAAACACAAAAACCGCCGATAGTGGTCAAGGCAGACGGACTTGCAGCAGGCAAAGGCGTTATTATCGCCGACTCTGTAGCTAAAGCGATCGACGCACTCAAAGAGATTATGATAGACAGGGTGTTCGGCGCTTCGGGCGACACAGTTACAATCGATGAATATCTTGAAGGTAAAGAGGTCAGCCTTCTGGCATTTACCGATGGCAATACAGTAATCCCTATGGTGCCCGCCTGTGATTATAAACGGATATTCGACGATGATGGAGGACCAAATACAGGCGGAATGGGCAGCTATAGTCCTCCAGGTTTCTTTGACAAGAAACTGACAGAAGAAGTGACAGGGACAATAATAAA
The DNA here is from genome assembly GCA_964485235.1 of uncultured Dehalococcoidales bacterium. Taxonomy (GTDB): domain Bacteria; phylum Chloroflexota; class Dehalococcoidia; order GIF9; family UBA5629; genus CAZAIO01. Next base: position 8,649 of record CAZAIO010000058.1, on the reverse strand, counting down.
ACCCACGATTGAAGCTATGGCAAAGGAGGGACATCCCTATAAAGGCGTTCTCTATACAGGGCTTATGCTTACTAAAGAAGGGCCCCGCGTGCTTGAGTTTAATGTGAGATTCGGTGATCCTGAAACACAGGCAATCTTGCCGCGTCTGAAAACCGACCTTGTGGATATTTTCCTCGCAATTGCCAACAACCGGCTTCATGAAATGACTATTGAATGGGCTGACGGATCATGCGTCGGCGTTGTCATGGCATCCGGTGGTTATCCCGGTTCATACAGGAAAGGTTTGCCTGTAGAAGGTCTTGACAGGCTGGAAAAAGACATTGTCGTCTTCCATGCGGGAACAAAACAGGGAGGAACATCAGGCATACTAACCGACGGCGGGCGTGTGCTCACGGTTACCGCGACAGGTAAAACCATAGCAGAAGCACGTAAAAAAGTATATAATAACATCCCTCTCATACATTTCGATGGCTGTCATTTTCGTAAAGATATCGCAGCCCGTGAGGTGAATTGAATGGCTAAAGTGGGCGTACTAATAGGAAGCAAAACAGACGAACCTCTCATTCAACCTGCGCTGGACATATTAACTCAATTAGGCATTGAATATGATTATTCAATCTTGTCCGCTCACAGAAATCCGGACAGAGTAAGAGAATATGGTTTAAAAGCCAGAGAGACAGGAATCGAGGTAATTATCGCAGCAGCGGGCGCTGCCGCTCATCTTCCGGGCGCTGTTGCAGCCTGGACCACATTACCTGTCATCGGTATCCCCTTACCGACAAGTGAGATGAAAGGGATCGACTCCCTTTATTCCATCGTGCAGATGCCTTCAGGAGTCCCTGTGGCATGTATGAGCATCGGCGCTTCCGGAGCAAAGAATGCCGCATTGTTTGCAGCACAAATACTCGGGCTGAAATACACGGATATATCCGATTCATTTGAAAAATATAAGAATGATAGGAAATAGGACCAACCGGAGCACAAAATGATTGAACGTTACTCCAGGCCTCGAATGAAAAGGATCTGGTCGGATAATAATAAGTTCGACAAATGGCTACAGGTGGAAATCGCCGCCTGTGAAGCATGGTCGGAACTCGGCAAGATTCCCGCAGAGGATGTGAAAAAAATCAAAAAAGCCAGTTACGATCTCGACCGTATGGAAGAGATATTAAAAGTAACGCATCATGACATGACTGCCTTTCTCAATACCGTAAGCGAAAGCCTCGGTGAAGAGTCTCGCTTCATTCATCTCGGACTCACTTCATCGGATATCATGGATACAGCGTTGAGCCTGCAGTTAAAAGAAGCCGCCGTAGTGCTGGCAGAGGACATTGCCGGACTTATCGCATCGATTGAAAAAAGAGCTATAGAGCATAAAAAAACCATGATGATAGGAAGGACACACGGAGTCCATGCCGAACCTATCACATTCGGACTCAAAATGGCGCTCTGGGCACAGGAAATGAAACGCAATGCGCACCGGCTGGCAGAAGCAACAGAGGTTATCAGTGTTGGCAAGATATCAGGGGCTGTCGGAACATATGCAACCGTACCGCCTGAAGTGGAAAAGATTTCGTGTAAAATTCTGGGACTGGCTCCGGCCCCCGTATCCAACCAGATTATCCAGAGGGACCGTCATGCCCAGTTCGTTACCACGCTCGCTATAATTGCCGGATCACTGGAAAAATTCGCCACTGAGATCAGGGGCCTCCAGAAGACTGAAGTCCTTGAGGCGGAAGAACCTTTCGCCAAAGGACAAACGGGGTCTTCCGCAATGCCTCATAAACGCAACCCTGAACTTTGCGAGCGTATTTGCGGCCTTGCAAGACTTATCCGCGGATATGCAGTTACATCGATGGAGAACATCGCTCTTTGGCATGAGAGAGACATAAGCCATTCATCCACCGAGCGTATTACACTACCCGATGCCTGTCTTGTGCTCGATTACATCCTTTCGATATTCACTACAATTATGGACGGACTTCAGGTATATCCGGAAAACATGCGAAAAAATGTCGAGCTAACGAAAGGGCTGATTTTTTCTCAAAGAGTCCTTATCGCGCTGATCGATAAAGGCCTGAGCAGACAAAAAGCTTACAGCATGGTACAACGTAATGCCATGAAATCGTGGACTGAAAAGGTTGATTTCCTTAACCTGCTCAAATCAGACGCAGAGATAATGGCAAGTATATCCGGCTCCGAGCTCGAAGCTATATTCGATTATAACCAGTTTCTGCAACATATAGACTCAATATTTGCCCGGCTCGGCTTATAACAATTAATATGGTCGGGCATAGCTATTAAACTAAACCACAGGGGATGATATTATGTCAATTATTTTGGAAACAGCATTACCGTTAGATGTACTTCATAAAGGTAAAGTACGCGATACATATATTCTCGACGATACATTGCTATTAATTGCAACCGACCGTGTTTCAGCTTTCGATGTTGTCCTTCCCTGCGGAATCCCCGATAAAGGCAGTGTTCTCAACCAGATGTCCTCATACTGGTTCGATCATACAATGGATATTGTTCCTAATCATGTCATTAAAACAATAGATACCATTGAAACATTGAAAAGAATTTACAGGAACTCAGTCTTACCTGATTATTTAGCGGGAAGATCAATGATTGTAAAAAGGGCTGATCGCATTCCGGTTGAAGCGGTTGTTCGCGGTTACCTGTCGGGTTCAGCCTGGGCGGAATATAAGGAATCAGGCACAGTTTCAGGCATTCGCCTGCCTGAAGGGCTCCGGATGAGCGAAGAGCTGCCCGAACCGATGTTTACCCCTACAACAAAAGCGGAAAGCGGACATGATCTCCCTCTTTCCAAAAAAGAGCTGGAAGACCTGGTAGGTAAAGAAACAGCACAGCTTCTGGCAGAAAAAAGTCTTGCGCTCTACTCTTTCGGGCGCAACTTTGCATTAACGCGAGGTATTATCATTGCCGATACGAAATTCGAGTTTGGTTTTATCAAGGGAGTATTCAGCCTGATAGACGAAGTATTGACGCCGGACTCAAGCCGTTTCTGGTACGCGGATAAATATGCTGCCGGCAGTTCACAGCCCAGTCTCGATAAGCAACCGATCCGCGACTGGTTGGAAGAATCGGGATGGAATAAAGAGCCGCCCGCACCGATGCTACCTCAGAAAGTTATTGATGAGTCGTCGGAAAGATATAAAACGGCTTTCAATAAACTCACCGGCAAGACTCTTCGCCGCTGATACCGGTATACGTTTTTTTAGTTCACAATTCTGGCTTCGATCCACGTAGCCCAGTCCTGCGTCGATACACCTGCTGCATTTACATTCAGGACCATGTCTATAGTTTGTCCGGCATAGCTGCTTAACGAATATTCATATTCGTCGACTCCGCCGGAATAAGACTGAGTTACAGAAAAAATAGGAGACTCTCCATATTCCGATGCCTTAAATGTTACATTTCCCGCAAGAGCATTGTTAATGAAACCGACCCTTATGACAAGCTTTGCACCACCCGGTATCGTAATATCGGAATATCTCCCGCTGATGAAACCGTTATCTACCCACTTCGGATGCGTCTCCAGGACTCTATCATATGTATGACCGTCATTCAGCTTGACATCGGTCAAATAACGTACGAAACCATTGTGATCGTCACCGCTACCGGGAAAAATCAGATCGACGAGCGGTAATCCTGACCACCATTGAGCCGAAGGTGCGTTTTCAATAAAGTCGTAAACAACATTTTGCTCTACGCTGAATGTAACTATGGCAGACCAATTGCTCCAGAGTCCGGCATTATTTTGCGCCCGCACCTTGACCTGCCAGTCATTGAGATAAGACTGCGTTATCGTCCCTGCAGTTGAGCCTGAATAACTGGACTCAAGAGTAGTCTTGTTTATCAGAGGTGAAGCAGAAGAAGCTCTCTTCACATAGATTTCATACTGCCTTATGCCGCTTTCAGCATCCGCTGAGTCCGTCCAATCAAAAGTCCATCCGAACTTGGGTTGCGGTAAAATAGCCCCTGCAGACGGAGAAACTATAGAAGGAACACTTGGTGCGGTACTATCCGCAACCAGCGCTTCGACAGTAACGTTGAGCGTCGCACTGGACCATCCTGATGAGTTGGTAGCAGTGAGTGTATAACTCGTCGTAATAACAGGCGATACCGACGCGGTTCCTTCCGTGTCCACAGCGCCGACACCGGGATCGATTGTTACCAGGTCAGCATTGGTCACACTCCATGCCAGAGTAGTAGATTCTCCCTGGACAATTACCCATGGATCGGAAGTAAAAAAGTCTATAACCGGTACACCTGCCGGAGTGGAAGTATCCGAAACAACTACTTCGGCAGTCGCTGTTGTCGAACCAGCACCGTTGACTGCAGTAAGCGTGTATGTGGTAGTCTCATCAGGAAAAACATCGGTACTCCCGGTTGTCGCGGACACAGTGCCAACGTCAGGACTTATAGCAATCGATAGTGCACCGGATACGCTCCAGCTAATCGTCGATGAATCGCCCGCCTCAATACTGTCGGGAACCGAGTTAAATACACTGATCACCGGAAGACCATCTTCGGTTTCTTCCGATGCGGTAACGATTACTTTTGCCATTACCTCTTCAGACCATTCACCGGTATTGTCCTGCACTTTAAAACTGATTAAATGTTCTCCAACAGAAAGGGAGTTGGTTTCAAAGCTCGCTTTTGCGCTTAATTCACCGTCTTTATCGGACTTCCATCTATATGCAACAATAGTACCATCGGCATCCGTGCCATGACCGTCGAATGACACCGTACCACCGGATGCCACTTCAGAAGGAGAAATCGAATCGATGTATGCAGTCGGTGCAGAAGGTCCTTCATCCAGCACAATACATCCGGTTGTCAGCAGTAATACCGATAGTATTACCGGTAATAATTTCCTCATAGCGTTATTATCTCCATATTCGTATTATCGTTTTACAACCCAACACAAAAACCTCTATCTACATATTATTCAATTATTCATATTTAACTGTTAACTTCGTCACTTCAGGTATCAACTCGATAAGGTCAGCCTTTCTATCCCTCACAAAATATTTTTCAAACTGAACACGAATTTGAAAACGGGATGTACCTTTATCAACGAGCGTCTGTAGTGCTTCCGCTATCGTGTCATAACTATATGGTTGTATCGGCCGCGTGTAAGTAACTACCATTGCCGGCCCCGGATAACCGCCGGTAATATCCTCGCCGTATACAAAATCAGCCGAATCAAGATCACCGTATTGATCGTTGAAAACAGCCATTGCACCCAATAGACTGAAAGGTTCCCCTATAACATTCATATTCGATAAATCCAGCGATGCCGATTTTATCGTAGCTCCTTTTGGTATCATTGATATATCAAAACTTAAAAAAGCCTGTACTGCATAATTGGTTTCCAGATCTCCCGCCATTGGTACAAAACCGATAGTCGATGTATACCGTACATTACCGCTTTCCGCAGGAATCGCATATGTCACTATCGTAGTTCCCGTATCGGATATCAGTTTAACTTCAGCGATAAAGGTAGAATCACCGGCTTCATTCGTAGCAGTTAAAACGTAGCTGGTGTTACCTTCAGGATAGACAGCCCGGCTTCCGGAGATTGAAACATCACCTATACCGGGATCGATATTGACAGTTTTAGCCCCGGAAACATCCCAGGTCAACAATACTGATTCACCTTTAATATAACTCTTCGGATCGGCGTCAAACCTGTTGATAATCGGTTTGACCGTCCCTTCAGGGATAACCGTAATATATTGATATTTTTCTTTCGACCAGTCACCCCAATTGTCTTGTACTTTAAAATAAATAGTGTTTCTGCCCGGAGATAAGTTGGACGTCTCAAAGCTCGGTTCGGAACTCAACTCGCCGTCCAGACTGGACCGCCAGTAATAAGCGACAATAATGCCGTCAGGATCTACTCCATGACCGACGAACTTCACATTTTCACCTTCGAAAACCCGGCTGGAAGATATCGAATCAATGTATGCAATAGGCGGCTCGTTAGGTACAATCTCAACCGGTGTCAACACAGGAACACAGGCAGTCATTGCCAGTAATAACAATAATAAAGGTGATACTAGTCTTTTCACTTATACACCTCCGGTTTATATATTTTCATACTATACCATGCTATCTAATAATTGCATACATTTATATTTACATTTGTCTAACTTTTTCCATTACCTGTTCCATTATCTCCCCTGCTTTTCCGTTTATCAATAGAGTAGCCCGGGAATCTAATGGCGTTGGACTGAGATTTACTATTACCAGTTTTGCGCCTGCTTCAAGTGCATATACCGGCATATAGGCTGCGGGATATACTATCAATGTTGAGCCGATAACAATGAAAAGGTCGCACATTTTGGAATTCTCTATAGCTTTATATAGAACTTTTTGAGGAAGTTGCTCTCCGAAGAAAATAGCATCCGGTTTCAGCATTCCATGACATACATCACAGTCGGGTATTTCCTCGAGCGGTAACCTTTTCATAATCTCCTCTATTGAAAAGATTTTCCCGCAATCAAGACAACGTACCCTGTTTAAATTACCGTGCAGTTCGAGTACCTTCTCAGGGGCATTTCCGGCTTTCTGGTGGATGTTATCGATGTTCTGCGTGATCACACAATCAAGCTTGTCCATCCGTTCCAACTCGGCTATTGCATAATGTGCTGCATTCGGTCTGGCACCGGTTATAATTGCTTCCTCGGCAAACATTTTCCAGTGTTTTTTCCTGCTTTCAGGATTATGTAAAAACCTGTCAAGAGTAAAATCATCAGGATCGAACCGGCTCCAGATGCCACCCGGACTTCTAAAATCAGGGATACCGGACTCAGTACTCACTCCAGCTCCGGTAAATGCGATTATTTTATTCGACCGGGCAATCAACCCGGCAAATTTCTCTATCAAAGCCGATGGCCTCCATTGATTTAACTGCTTTCTCAAACTTAATTTATATCTATTTTTGAGGTTATGCTAATTTTCTTTAATGAAATTGTCAAGGTGTAGACATGAATTTCAAATGGACATAGTAAAACGACATAGTTATACTACATGTAGTGCCATGTTAGAAACACCTTTCAACAATGACAGGGAAGGACTGCTCCCGATGCATTTCAACACAAACTGCATTGGAAATACCGTATATTATTATCCCGAAGTCGGATCAACAAATATGACCGCAAGACAGCTGTTAAAAGAGGGAGTCAAAGAAGGTACTATCGTAATTGCCGGAAAACAAATGGCAGGAAGAGGACGTCTACAACGTACATGGTTCACCCCAGAAGGCAACTTAGCTGTTTCGATTATTCTTAAACCCTCTATCACATATCTCCCACAGTTGATTATGATGACCTCTTTATCCGTCACACATGCTATTCACAAAATATGCGGTATCACCGCAAGAATAAAATGGCCGAATGATGTACTTATTAACGGTAAAAAAATCTGCGGCATCCTTATTGAAAACGAAGTGGAGAAGTCAAGGGTGAACTACAGCATTATAGGCATAGGGATTAATGTGAACCTGGACATATCGTTGTATCCTGCTATCGAGCCGCTGGCTACCAGCTTATCCCATGAAAAAGGTGCGGATATTTCTGTAGACAACTTACTGAACGCTCTGATAACGGAATTGGATGTCCTGTATATGAAAATCAAAAAAGGCGATAATCTGCATATGCAATGGCAAAATGACATGGAAACTATAGGCAGGCAAATTCAGGTAAGGTCGGGAGATTCTATAGAAACCGGCAAAGCCGAATCGACTACGGAAAACGGAAGCCTCATATTACGCAGGCAGGATGGAAGCATTGTGGAAATCATGGCCGGCGATGTAACCGTGCTGAAAAATTAAAAATCGTCCCGCCCTGTAACGATCAACGTCGTACAGGGCGGGGCTTTTCATTTCTATTTCTTTTCTTTTTCGCTCTTTTCGAGCATAGGTTTAAGCAAATCTATCGGCAGCGGAAATACAATAGTATTTGTCCGTTCTGTCGAAATAGTGGTGAGTGTCTGAAGATATCGCAATTGAAGCGCCGTTGGATTTCTGCTAATTACCTCAGCAGCCTCAGCAAGTTTTTCAGCAGCCTGAAATTCACCTTGGGCATGAACGATCTTGGCCCTTCTCTCTCTCTCGGCTTCTGCCAGAGCCGCCATAGAACGCTGCATCGTATCCGGTAACTGAACGTCTCTTACTTCTACCATACTCACCTTGATACCCCACGGTTCGGTACCTTCATCGATCAATGACTGGAGTTTCTCGTTTATTTTGTCACGGTGGGCAAGAAGCTCTTCCAGTTCCGATTGTCCTACAACATTTCGCAGTGTAGTTTGCGAAAGCAACGATGTTGCCCGAACGAATTGTTCAACGTTAAGGACGGCATCTTCCGGTTTCACGACACGGAAATAAACTACCGCATCCACTTTTACCGTAACGGTATCCATGGTAATACATTCCTGGGTGGGAACATCCATAGTTACCACACGTAAATCAACCTTTACCATACGTTCAATAAAAGGGATCAACACTATAAGACCGGGACCCCTTTTCCCCACATATCTCCCTAACCTGAAAATCACACCACGTTCATATTCATTGACGATTTTAATAGCTGCCGTAAGCAATATGAATGC
>CAZAIO010000057.1:0-17950 GCA_964485235.1 uncultured Dehalococcoidales bacterium | reverse complement strand
GATCGTAAGACACTATTTTCATCGACTCCGGTTCCAGGTGAAGTTTTTTCAGCATGGCAAGAAGTTGGATGCGAAACTCTGTCGCACCGCCACTTCCGAGGGCTGCTATGGTTTTTCCCGGAAAATCGCGAGGCCGTTTTATATCTGAACCCGCCATCGATAAAAATACGACTGCGCTGCGGCGATATATTGTGGCAATGGCTTTGAGATTATAGCCCTGGCTGCGGTGTGTTAGAAGCTCTTCCGGGCTCAGCACGGCGAAGTCAGCTTTCCCGTTGATTAAATTCCCTGTTACGTCTATATTCTGTCCGCCCTCAAAAAAGGTAACCTTGATATTTTCCTGAGCATAATACTCTTTTGACTGTGCTACGTAATATCCTGCGAACTGGGCCTGATGTACCCACTTAAGCTGTAAGATTACCTCATCGGGAGGAGTCTTGACACCGGTGCACCCGGAAGGAATTAATGCGGTATATAGAATGGCTACTATTATTAAAATCAGTCCCGGCTTATTCATTTTGCTCCTTTCACCCGGAGAGTCAGGGGCTATATTGTTCACCGGTAACTTAGATAATAAAATATTAAGTAAACGAATTACACGATAAATGTTTCATGTGATAATCATCACTGCTTTATTTTAACATATCATATATTATCAAGATATATTATACAAATTAATAATTATCACATGATATACTTGTGAATTCAGGGATAGGATAGGTAGAAGGTGTTATATTAAATGTACCGTTACTATTAGTGTGCTTTTTAGACAGGGGAAAGAGAGGATTACAGTGATTTTTCGTACATATTGAAAAGGAGTTGTTTTCCCAGGGGCCGGTCCATAAAAAGGATTTCATCCATTTTTGTGCCAGTATATGTAAATCCTGCCCGCTGTAATACTCCTATGGACCTGATGTTAACCGGCTCAACCAGTGCATAGAATTTCTTATAGCCGGCTTCTTTTGCTAGTGCGCATAGACGGTTTACTGCGTTTGTCATGACACCCGGGTGATTCTTCGTTGCCCAATAACCGATAGCTGCGTTCTCGAGGTTATTTGAGTTAATATCCAGACAGGCAACGATGTGGTTGTCCTCATCCCTGATTAAAAAAAAGAAACTTTCACTTTTTTCCCAGCAATCACGTGCCCATATGATGAACTTGAGGGCATCGTTAATTAAATATGGGCTGCCTTTTAATCTGTCCTGAAAAAGAAACCTGTAAACAAGTTCCTCATTGCAGATCTTTGTGATTGTTTTCAGATCATCTTCCGATGCCTTAAAATTACCATCTATAGATATCAGCCGATATTTTCCCCCTGACCTGTATCCTGTAAAATTTTCTATTACCGGCTTGCTGAAGATGGGCTTGGAGGCAGTTTTTTCTTTATTCCCATCCATTGGCGTATTATAGCAGAATGGCCGGATAAGTGTATGAAAGATGGGTCATATCAAGTTCTTTTCCGGGCACTGGTTGATTGTCCTGCTTTGCTGCGGCTTTTTTACATAAAGAGTATGCTAAATGGTATAATAGACGCTATTATTTTTCACCCTTCAAACACCCGGACGTGAACGTTATTTTATATCGCTGCAATTGTTATTGACAGTAATAGAGCAATCATCGTAAAGTATCAAATGGAGAGACGGAGTATATCTATTGATTCTTACTGATAGCCATTGTCATCTTGACAGGTACCATAACGAACAATTCGATGAAGTCTTCGACCTGGCGATAAAAGCGGAAGTCGGCCTTATTTTAACGATGGGTACATCTATCGAAGGGTCCTGGAAAATAATAGATATGGCTCAGCGCTTTGAACAAATCTACGCGGCGGTAGGCATTCATCCTTTTTTAAGCGTATATCCGACGGATGAGGTAAAAAGAGGGCTTCAGGAACTGACACAGCAAAAGCAAGTAGTCGCTATGGGAGAAGTGGGACTGGACTATTTTCGTAAACCGGAGACGGCAGAAGTCCAGAAGGAGTTGCTGCTCTATGAAGTCGCGCTTGCACGACAGATGGACTTACCTGTAAGTATCCATTGCAGAGATGCTTATCAGGATACAATGACCATTTTAAGAAATGAGGCCCGGCTGGGGCTCAAGGGCTGGATACATTCATTTTTTAGCGGACCGGACGAACTTCAGGAATGGCTGGACCTCGGTTTTTATATTTCTCCCGGTTTTATGGGAGTGGTCCATAGCGCAGATGACAGGCTGCATGAGGCAATTTGTGCTATACCTGAAGATCGTCTCCTTATAGAAACAGACTGCGCCAATACAAAAGATGCTGCAGGGCCTTATGAGGTTGCGCTTGTAGCGCAAAAGATTGCGGCTTTGCGAGGGACAACGATAGATCACGTTGCCGAAATTACAACAGCGAATTTAAAACGGTTGCTGAAAATATCAGATTGAAATACGGAATTATTTCATTCCTTTGTTTATTTTCAGCTTATATTCGAGTGTCGCGGACAAAGATATATTGTCAATAAAAAAATGATACCGGGTAGACGGTAAAATATACGAGGCTAATACACTATAAGAGCGTACCTGTTTTTACCATAAACAAGACGGATGTTCTTATAAGGCGGTGCGGCAATGAGCGTATCATGGCGCCACTTGATGAGGAATAGTGTGCGGGAAATGACCAGACCAGCTTTCTGGTTTGTGGTTGTTGTGTTCATTCTTATCACCATCCCTCACTATGCGGAAGCGATCAGACAACCTGCTTTTTTAGCGGATCTCCTGTCCTATTTGAATTTAAGCAGGCACGGCTTCGAGAGGATTCTATTTCTTATCCCCATCGTATGGTCCGGCTTTATGTTCGGGCTACGGGGTGCTGTGGCAACCTGTTTTATCGCGCTTGCCTTGATGTTACCCCGTGCTTTGTTTATTTCTGAACATCCACGGGATGCATTATTCGAAACGAGCGCAGTCTTTATTATGGGGAACATACTTGCAGTAACCATCGGACTTATGCGGCGTGAACGGGTAAGACGTATTCAGCTGGAATCAGCGCAGCAGGAACTACAGACATCGGAAGAAAAATACCGGCAAATTTTTGAGAACGCAAACGATGCGATATGGCTTCATGATATGGAAGGCGATATCATTGCTGCGAACGATGCCGCGGCTAAACTCATCGGTTATAGCCGGGAAGAACTGATGCATATGAACGTGAAATCGCTGCTTTCGAAGGAGAGCAGGAAACATACAAGAGCGATACGTGAAAAATTGTTAAAGGGAGAATATGTAGAACAACCATATGAGCAGAAAGTGATCACAAAACAGGGAGAACATACTATTTTCAAGCTTACCACTAATGTTGTCAGGATAGGCGGACAACCTGCCGGGTTCCAGCTTATTGCACGTGATGTAACGCAGGAGAGGAGGATCAGAGAGAACCTCGATTTCTATTTGCAGCATTCCGCGTGGTCGCACGAAAATGAGAAGAAACGCGTCTCTTCACGGCTTTATGACGAGACCTGCCAGGAGCTATTTGTATTATCACGTCAGATAGAAGACCTGTCCGAAAACGGATGTGAAGCGTTATCTCAGAACGAAGAGTTGTACAACAGCATACAAGAGCAGATCAAGGGTATAATGAGTAATCTGCGCCGTCTGAGTCATGATTTGCGGCCTCCGATCCTGGACCATCTCGGACTGCTTCCGGCCATCCAATCCCTGGTTACCGATTGCGAAACATATTCGCATATTCCAACTCATCTGAATGTCACGGGTGAACCGCGGCGGCTTCCCGGACATGTGGAACTTGTATTGTTTCGAGTGACGCAGGAAGCACTAAGAAACGTTCAGCTTCATTCGGATGCCACAAACGTTGACGTGAATGTCGAATTCAATAGAGGCAAGACGGTTGTATCGATCACAGACAACGGAAAAGGCTCTGATTTCCCCGAAATGATAGGTGATCTTGCCAGGACAGGTAAACTGGGACTTACCGGTATACAGGAACAAACACGTTTTGTTGGAGGAAAGCTCGATATCTGGTCCAGACCGGGCGAGGGGACAAAAATTGTTGTGGAAGTTCCTTCGTAGTAGTAAGGATTTTGTGTAAAATACCGGCTTGTCCTGATATTAAATATATCAAAACAAATTCGATATGCGTGAAGTAAAAAGGATAACATGTGAAGTGACATAGAGCCGGGACATTTCATGACATTGAGTTTTGAATTAATTTCACGCCGCGCCGGGAACATATAACAGGTAAGCCTGAAGAGTGATAGCTTACCGGTATATACCTTCGACTCTTATCATCCAGTTGTCCCTTTCACTATCGTAATTGGACCCCTCTTCTTTATTGGACTCTCCGGGTTTTATGAGCACGTCTCTGGATATATAGGAGTGCCTGTTAGGAATACTCGAGTCAACACCGATTACTATACAGTTGTCTTCATCGACGCTGTTCGGGATCAACCGTACATAGAAATCACCCGGACATACCACACCGGGCGTTTTGATCTCCAGCCATTTGGCATGTTCGACCTCGAAAAGATCCCATCTGTATTCTTGTTCCCAGAGGACATTGCCCGTTTCCTGGTCTCTGATCCTCAATGTGAATTTTTTCTCGGAAAGATATCTTTCTTCTTTAGCGCGAACGTAACCGAGAATTAGTATCTTTTGCACTTCATAATTTTTTACCGGCGGCATAAAACTTATAAAATGCGATGCGGTGGTCCAATGCCATTCTTCGTCTTCGCCGTCATCATATTGAAGTGTGCGGGGTGCTCCTTCCCCGTCCGCTCTGATAAACCAGTTTATCCCTTTGTACATAGACTCAGGTGATTGTACCGGTACACCGTTATTCGACACACCTGAATTTGTTTCTGCGGTACTGGCAGTTACACCCTGCTGAGGTTGAGGTTTGTTCCATCCAATTGTGATATAGTTGGTGAGTGCTTCTGTCGGTACTTGACTGTGTGTCACAATCTCGATATAAAAATCATCTTCTACAGTTATATCGGGTACCTCTATTTCTCTCCATGCTATCGGACCGTGAAAGAGCCGCCACGGGACATCCTGCGTCCAGAGTTGCGCACTTTTATCGCTGTTCCAGATTCGTATAGTACATTGTTTTGTGTCAAGTTCCCTGGTGTTTTCCAGTTCGGCAGTCGCGTAAACGAGTATCTTTTTTAGCTTGAAAGGTTTTGCTTGCGGAATGAAATGCACAATGTGACCGAGTTCACCCGCAACATAGTACGCACCACCGCTTACTCCACTGTCATATTGAATTGTATAGGGCGTCCAATTGTACACGGTGATAATAGCATTGGTCTTTTCAATGGTGAGCCTGTAACTGCCTGCAGGTATATCGGTTATCTCAAAATCAATGGATTCTTCATTTCCCGGTTCGATTACTACGTCCTTTCTGGCAAATTCAACGCCTTCTTTTAAGAGAATGGCAGTGTAAGTACCGGCTTTATCACCGCTGTTTTTTACTTTCGCTATTGCAGTACTTGATCCGCCGGCCATGATAGCGGTTGGTGTTATCTGAAAGGATTCGATATGAAATTCCGCAGACTTCTCCCACGGCAGGTCTTCGCCTGGTTCAGTTAGCGTACAGGCATTCATTGAAATAGTTATCAAAAATGACAGGACAAATATTATTGATAGACGGAAGAGGCTTTTTGTATATTTTTTCTTTTCAAGCATGATTATTTTATGTGATAACGGTGATTTTCATCGCCGGGTTCATATAATTATAAATATTTTTCCTTGTTAATGCCATAGTTCTTATATAGTTATTGTAATCAGTACAATTTATCGGCGATGAAAAAAATTATTATGCCTTAATATATGGCTGCGATATCATTCAGTGACGTCGCCTTGTGCCGTTTACTTCATTGGTTAACAGATATAGAATGCCTTCCGTAATACTTTCAATTAAACGTAAAATATTATTAACTCTCATTACTCACTCATGCCGGCCGTCTGCTTCAATAACCGGTACCACATCGGGTGGTACGCCGATATAGTACGCCGCGATAATATGGCGACTTGTATAACATCGTAACCATTGAAAAGGCTTATATCTTTACTATACCGAAAAATACCCGGTTTTGTTCACTCATTGCCGGTGCTGTCCTATAGACAGTATTAAATATATCCTACGGAACGACATAGGTATCTGAAGGATCGGATTTCCCGATATTTTTATAGCACTGCCGGAAAGAAGGTTGACATCGGTCTCTTTTGGGACTAATATAACAGAGAAATGTATAACATGAATATAGAGTAATGAAATAATATGCATATAATGTGTTGTGCTGTATTCTTTCACCAAGTATATATATGTATAGAAAATGATAAAAATGGAAACAGATCAACTAATGTAATTCGTATAAAATATCGGGTATTGAAGGAGAGATAATGAAAATTCTACTTGCGGTAAACGGGTCTCCCTATACAGAAAGAATTGTAAAAGCCCTGATATCGCTTAATCTCGCTTCTGAAAATGAGATTGAAGTGACGACTGTAGTGCCCGGTTATACTTTCCTGGGTGATATTACCATTGCCATGTTGAACAGTGTTGTCGCTAACAAGAAGAGCTTGAACGAAGCTCAGCAAAAAAAAGCTGAAGAAATAGTAAATGACGTCAGAGATAAAATTCAAACTGCAGGTTATTCTGTTACAACCTCAATATGCTGGGGGAAACCCGCGGAGCAGATTATCAACAAAGCAAGGGAAATTGGTGCAGACCTGCTTATTATCGGCGCAAGGGGTATGTCGGACTCATCGCGTTTCCCCATAGGGAGTATAGCTCAGAAAGTAATGAAATATTCACATACAAATGTACTGATTGCAAGGGAGAGAGAACCTAAAATACGCAGGATATTAATTGCTTATGACGGTTCAAAGCATTCCAATACTGCGATCCGTTTTTTACAGGATTTACCTTTACCTCCGCAAAGCCATATCTTTCCGGTGACTGTAGTCCAGTCGCATATGGAAGCTATTGTCAAAACACCGACACTTAATCTTGAAACCAATCAGCATATTCTGGAAGAATTGAAAGCGATGGAAGAAGAGGCAGGCCGTAAATTACTTGAAAATGCCGGTGAATCTTTTCGGAAAAACGGCTATAAAGTATCTCCTTTACTGCTTAAAGGGGAACCAGCAGAGGAAATACTTAATGCCGCCGATACTCTTAATCCCGAATTGATAGTAGTAGGTGCCAGGGGGCTGTCCGGTATCGAAACATTTTTTCTGGGAAGCGTGTCCCAGCGTGTTGCCAGGTTTGCCAACTATTCTGTGTTGATTGTCAGGGAACCTATCAAGTCAAGACGCAAGAAGGCCGCTGCACCGGTAAGTTCCACCTGATGCACGGCAATATACAAACGGTTGCCGGTCTATTCACAACGCAATATTTGTTGGTATACTAGAATTGAATTTTATATTTTGATATGCAAAAACACGGTGGTAGGACCCGCGGATAGGGTAAGGGATATGAAAAACTTTATACGTTGTATTGTGATCGTGCTCGCTTTTTTTACCGTAGTATGCTCATGCAGCAGTAAAAGCTCTTTTCCTGCTGAAGAAGAGGCTCTTCCGGAACCATCACAACCGCCGCAGGATACGACGGCGAATGTAGAACAGGATACTACACCGGTTGAATTAATATTATCCAGTAAATCTTTCGGTGACGGCGATGCCATACCTGTACGCTATACCTGTGCGGGGGAAAACCTATCGCCACAGCTGGCGTGGACCGGAGTCCCGGCGACTACTGTATCGTTTGTACTTATTCTGGATGATCCTGATGCGCCGCGGGGAGTATTTACACACTGGATAGCATTCAATATCCCTTCGGATATCAACGAACTGGAAGAAGGTATGGGTAATGCTGTCCCGCCTGACTTTGGAGTACTTTTCGGGAAAAATGACATGAAAAAGGACATGTATGGAGGACCCTGTCCACCACCGGGAAGTCCTCATCACTATCGCTTCACTCTCTATGCGATTGATGCTGCATTAGGACTGGACGAAGGTGCTTCGAAGCAGCAGGTACTTGAAGCGATGAATGGGCATATAATTCAGGAGAGCATATTGACCGGTATATTTAAACGGTAGCCGCCGGGCTGTACGGAGTGCGGTTACGTGCGTTAGATACCGGCCGAACCGTTACAACAATATCAATCTATATTGAGAATAATAGCCGCGTTATTTATCATCCGTTCGGCGGCACTTATTACTGCTTTTGCCCCGGGCATGGAGAATTCAGCTTCATATTCAGCAACTTCCCTGAGATTTATGGCATTAAGAAAATCGCGTATAATGTTTATTCCTATCAGGTTCTCATCGACAAAAAGCACTTTTATGGCTACGACCATGGCATAATGGTCTTTTACACGATATCCACGGGAGTATACAAGAGCTTTTGCTGCGTGCCGCAGTGAATGATATGCCTGTATGGTCGACCATTTATATATTTGATTATTGTATCCCGTTATTGCGTCGGAGAGGTCACTTTTTGCGATATCGATCTCGCGCTTCACCAATTGTTTACCTCCGGGGAAAGGAACGATAGTTTTGTTTTTAAGATATTGTTTAAATTCCTGGTCCATGTAGGGTCCTTTCCCACAGTGTGATACTTTGCTCAATTTCATCGAGAAATACTTTGTTTGAATTACCGGAAAGTATCATTTCGGCAGCGGTTTTAATCACCGGTCTTATATGTATGCGCTCGAAGCCCTGCGGAAATGTAAAATTTTCGATCGATTCGACAATGTTTTCTTTGTGCTGTGAGGTAACGAACAGGTCGACGTCGCTCCGCGAATCGTCGTCACCGCGAGCACGGTTTCCAAATAGTACTATTCTGCCGGTGTTTGTTTTTAGTATTTCTCCCGGAGTTTCCGGAAAGACGATATTGATCAAAGTCTTCCACGCTTTAATCGAAGCATTCGATATATCCATCGAATAAAAACACATTTTACATTTATGGCGCGGTCCGATTACTCCAGTGTTGTAAAGACTATTGAGGGCATGGTTTGCGGAGCTATATGATATCCCGATCTGCCGGGCAATCTGACGCTCATAGAACTCTCTATCGGAAAATTTTTCGAGGAGACAGAGGATTTTCTGGTTTGCGGTGGATATTATATATGTATTGAGCATACTATCGTATTATATAATGAGTGTTTGCTCATTATAATGAGTGAAGATGAGGAATACAATACAATATTGGCCGCAATAATAGCCGTACGTTCCGCTGTTTTATACATTGGAACTCACGATATCTGTTTATACGGAGTAAGTTAATCAAGGTTCATCCTGAGGACCATTTTAGCAAGGTCCCAGCAATGTTCATATAGGTGAAGCCCTTTACTGAAAGCAACGATACACCCGTCTCTCACTCCGATTTCCTGAGCCATATATTCCTTGAGAAGTTGAAGGCCTCCCAGATTAGTGGGGAATCCTCCCCAAAGGTCCCAGCTGCGAAAATAGAGTATAAAATGAAGGGAGCCCCCCTGGATGCGTGTATCTACGACTCTCATGCATTGAGGGTCTTCAAGATAAATGCTTTTGGAGCTTCCCACTGTCATACACATCTGATTGGTGTCGAAACCGGACCTGTATCTTTTTATTACCTCATCTATTTGTGGGGCCAGGTCTTCACCGTAAGTATATTGCTCGTTCGGCTGTTTATCCGCAGTCATCAGGTATGACATATATTCTTCTATATTCTCATCGGTGGTAGGGGCAGGCACGCCGTTTGGGACATCCGGACTTAACGGGCGAATACCCGGGTGCCTGATTATAACGGCAACCAGAGGAATCTCTTTCCTATGTGTGCCTACGAAACTGCCTTGTTGAATCTGATACGTTCTGCCTTCCAGTAGCGCTTTGCCCAGACATTGGAACCATGCATCACCAAGTCCGGTAGCTTTTATTGTAGTGATATCAAGATCGATCTCCGGTATATCAAAAGGAACCATTTTCCCCTCCTGGTATGGTCTTTATAAGATGTTTATAATGCAGCCCATTATAAACGAAAATGCCGCCGGTATGTAGCGGTGTATTTGATGTTTAGTGATTTGATCGAGGGAGATGCTAATAGAGACCCGGATTTTATTCAACTAAATCAACTGGACATAAAGATAGGCTACCCATATAAAAGTAGCCTGTAGTGGTCTTAAAGTAAAAAAAAAGATGAATTTGCTATATGAAATTCATCCGGTGTTATCGCCTGTTTACTATGAGGAAAATTAAAATCCCTCATAGTAAAATTGCATTTACAAGTTATTAAATTACAGCCTTGCTGTTTTGAATAATGCTTGTGATATTTTTGATATACCTCTCAGGCGCCTGTCTTTTTAATTCTTTTGGCTTAACGTTGCTTTCCTCTTTTCTGAGATACCATGCGTAGTTAGCTACATATAAACCCAGAAGGAACAGGATAATCAATACTGTTATTAATGTCGGTAATATTCCTGCCATTTTTCAATTCACCTCCTTTATCCTTATTTCCTGGTTTGCATTCATTTGAATGCTTTATCATTTCTCTATATTAATTATATGATTTCTGATTACCGGAGAGTACTATGCTTGCTTGAAGTATTTTTCCGTATTCCTTGTAGTGTATTGACAGTGCTGGCATGGTCCCTTATAGTGCTGGCACCGTATAAGGAATATAAAAGCATTTATATTTTACAGGTAACGCCTGTGAGTCGATTACGCTTTCCTATCAGTATATCGGGAAGGGTTTCGTTGCCGGGAGATGTGTAGAATATTTTTACCCTGCAAATTAATTGTGATTAAAAAGGGCTACTCCCGAATGGGGAGTAGCCTTACCGAGAATTGGGGGGATTACCAAAACAGCTTCTAAATGAGCCAGGTATTCATTCAATATCTGTTAGCGCTCATTATATTCATTCAATACACCGGGAATTATAATTTCGAATACCTGTCACAAAGCTGTGCTGCTTTATCTTCCTGTGTCTTGAACCGGGCTCTATATGAATCCTCTCTCGTGATCTCCTCGTCAGGGTCTTCAATGTCACCGAGATAACCGCTCCTCTTAAGATACCAAATATAAGCAGCTACCACGGCAGCTATTACCAATACAATTATCAGTGTAGGTAAGAATCCTTCCATTTGTGCACCTCCTTTTATTATTTCACCTTATTCTGTGTGACATCTAATGTAGTACGACTCTTTACATTTATAGTATAGGGCTTTGAAAAACTTCAGAACATTGTGTTTGCATTGTATTATTCAGGGTGCTTTTACTAACCATGTGCCGTGCTAGCATTATCGGCCATAGAGGTAGCACCATATAGACAATACTTATATTATTTGCGAAAATAATATAAGCTGTCGGCCGGACCGACCGGGTCCGGCAATATCCAAGCTAACCTAAAGAAATTCAGGCGGTGTTAAATGGCGGAGACCAGATTGGTCGTTGTAGAAGACGAAGCGCTTTTCAGAGAACTCCTCATACGAACCTTATCTGCTGAACCGGGGATCGAAGTGGTTGGGGTAGCGCAGGATGGTGAAACAGCAGTTCAAATTGCCAGGGAAAAAATGCCTAATGCGATACTGATGGATATAGAGCTTTCGGGGGAAATGGACGGTATCGAAGCGGCACTACAAATAAAAAAGGAATTTCCTGAAACCGGTATCGTGATTCTTTCGGCACACAGTGACCGTCGATATGTAACAAGCCTGCCGTTGGATGAGACAAAAGGATGGGCATATTTATTGAAGCATACAGTACCTGATGTTGCTACACTGGTGCGTGCTATAGAGGGAAGTAAAATGGGCATGCTTGTCCTCGATCCGATGATGGTAAAGAACCTTCGTCCCAAGGAAGGGTCCAAGCTTGAGGGGCTGACTCCCAGGCAGATGGAAGTCATGGAACTTATTGCGCAGGGCTATAATAATGCCGCAATTGCAGAACGTTTGAGCCTGTCCGAAAAATCGGTTGAAACATACATTAATGTGATTTATCAGGAATTACATGTATCTCATGAGGCGGAGATACATGCACGGGTGAAGGCCACGTTGATTTATTTACAGGAATCGCGGGGTAATCAGTGAAACACAGGGCTGAATATCAGAGTAGCACGATTCTCATCCCAATTCTTATAGTATAAACTGATAGATAAACTGAAAAATGGATTTCAAAAGTGTCGCAGTGTTCAAATTTATACCGCGTTGTGATAGTTGATGACGAGCCGGAATTCAGAGAATGGTTAAGGTCGTTATTAAATACGAGCGAAACCTTCCGATTGGTAGGCGAAGCGGTAAATGGTTCTGAAGCTATCCGCCTGATAGACGAATTGAAACCGGACCTGGTGATCGCCGATGTATTCATGCCCGATCTGGATGGTCTGGAGATAGTGCGATCTATTCATCAAAAATATCCTTCGATTAAACTCATTCTAACGAGTGCCTGTAGCGATCGTACTTATTCGAAAATGGCAAAAAAGGAAGGAGCCCTCTGCTTTATTCCGAAAGTCGAGTTTTCTCTGGACTCCCTGTGTCGTTTATATCAAGAGCAAGCGTAGCTTTAACTTCCGTTCCTTTACCCGGCTTGCTGCTGATTACAAAGCTACCGCCCATCATCTCAGCATAGTCTTGCATGGTCGACATACCCAGTCCGCAGGTTTTTACGCCGGGTGAAAACCCTTTGCCATTGTCACGGATAGAGAGTTTCAATATATTATCTGAAGAAAAATAAAGATCGATAAATACCCTGTCAGCTTTTGCATGTTTCAATATATTGGTTAATGCTTCTTCGGTAATACGATAGAATGCGAGCCTCGACATTTCCGGGATTAATTGCCGGTTTTTTCTCTCCATTTGTTCGAAGTTTTCATCCATGTTGAGCTCTATCGATAGTACAGACTCGAAATGGTCTGCGAGTGATTCTATTGCAGGGATCAGTCCCTGGCGTACGATGGATGGATAAAGCCGGTGACTTACTGATCGTATATCGTCATCGATTACCTGCGCCAGTCGCTCGTGTAATTGATGAAGCCCGGACCTTACCTCGTCTTTGGATGCCGTATTCTCCAGCTCGGTCAACTGGTGTAAAAGCACAATGAGCTTATTTTGTACCGATCCGTGAAGAATATGCGCCATTTCTTTTCGAAGCGATTCCTGCATGTTTACAATGCGTTGCCGTGACTTTTGCAGCTCCTCTGCTCTTGCCTGGGAAGCCGCCTGTTTTATTTTTGCTTCCTCAGCCATTTGATGCTCGGTTATATCTCTTACGCTGATTACAATGCCGCCTACTGTCTTTTTATTTTCATAATAGGGGAAGAAGTATATATCATGAAACCTGTTTCCCAGACCGAATACCTCATTCCAGCTTTGAAAGTGAACGGGCTCCCCGGACAGGCATTTATCCAGGTAAAATTTCATATTTTTCCCGAAAAAATCATCACCGAGGACATCACGTATAGAATAACCGATGACCTTTTCTCGAGGTTTTCCTATATGCTTTATATAGCTGTCATTCGCAGCCCGATAGATATAGTGATCATCGATGAATGCCAGCCGGTCAAAAGATAAAGACACAATGCGCTCATACAAACGCATTGTGTCCTCAATTGCTCTTCTTTGCTTCCGCGCTTTCTCAAATTCACTGAGCTGATGCCGCAATTCACTGAGCTCGCTGAGAAGCTGTTCCCGGGTCTTTTTACTATCTTCCATATATGACTATAGTGTGACCTGTTTATTAATTTTTCTGTCGCAGTTTTACCCGCTGTATTTTTCCGGTACTGGTCTTGGGCAATTCGTTGATAAATTCTATCCACCGCGGATATTTATATGCTGCGAGATTCTTTTTTACAAAAAGTTGTATCTCTTTTGCCAGTTCATCGGTCGGCTCGTGTCCTTTTTTAAGTACCACGAATGCTTTCGGTTTGATGAGCTGGTTATTGTCTTCATGAGGTACGACGGCTGCTTCCAGCACTGCGGGATGAGAAACGAGCGCATCTTCAACTTCTATAGGAGATACCCAGATACCGCCCACTTTAAGCATATCGTCGCCTCTGCCGTAATAGAAGAAATAACCGTCTTTGTCCTTATAATATTTATCGCCGGTATTGAACCATTCACCGATCATTGACCGTTTTGTTTTTTCAGGTTCTCTCCAGTAGAATGCCGCTGTCGATTCTCCTCTTACCATGAGCGTGCCTACTTCACCATCGGCGACTTCCTTACCATCCTCGTCGACTATTTTTGCCTCGTATCCGGGGACGAGCTTGCCTGTGCTTTCCGGTTTTACATCATCCGGGCGGTTCGATATGAAAATGTGGAGAAGTTCCGTTGAACCGAGTCCGTTGAGTATGTCGAGCCCGAAACGTCGTTTCCATTCGTAGAATATTTCTGTGGGCAACGCTTCACCGGCGGAAGTGCAGATTCGCAGAGATGACAGGTCATATTTCTTATCTGCATCGGCAATCTGCAACATATTGGAATACAATGTAGGTATGCCGAAGAATATCGTGGGACGATACTTGGTGATCGTTTCGAACATGGTCTCTCCAAGCGGGCGCTCAGGCTGTAGCACAACCGATGCTCCGAATGCGAAGGGATAGAAAAAGCTGTTTCCAAGTCCGTACGCAAAGAAAAATTTAGATGCTGAGAGGAGAATATCGTCCTGTTTCACATCGAGCACATGTTTGCCGTAACCTTCAACACAGGTATAAACATCATCCTGAAGATGTACAACACCTTTGGGGACTCCGGTACTTCCCGAACTGTAATTCCAGAAAGCTGCGTCGGAGATCGTAGTGTAAGCGACGTCGAGCTGATCGGAACAGCGCCCGACGATATCTTCAAAAGATATA
Source organism: uncultured Dehalococcoidales bacterium (assembly GCA_964485235.1). Classification (GTDB taxonomy): domain Bacteria; phylum Chloroflexota; class Dehalococcoidia; order GIF9; family UBA5629; genus CAZAIO01. Next base: position 3,136 of record CAZAIO010000057.1, on the reverse strand, counting down.
TGGTATGACCTTTTCCTATTTCCTATTATAATGACGTTCTTAAGATAGAGGAGCTTTTCTTTCCAGCCCTCGATCTCATCGATGAAGTCTTCATGCGCAATGACTGTCCGTGCTCTGCTGTTATTGAGCAGGTAACGGTAGTCATCGGCAGTGTACATATAGTTGATCGGGATGGGTACTGCGCCGATCTTAATAGCGCCGAAAAAGCTGAAAAGTGCTTCGGGTGTATCATACATAACCAGCATAACGCGTTCTTCCCTGTGAACGCCGAGAATATGCAGGGCATTTCCAGTTTTGTTTATCCACTGCTGGATCTGCCGGTATGTATAAGTCTGGTCCTTGTAATAGACCGCCACTTTATCTGCGAAGCCGTTTTTTACCTGGTCATCGATGAGTTTGGTGGTGATATTGTAGTATTCGGGGATGTAGTTCTGATACTTGTATTCTTTTTTCGCCTCTGTCATTTTATGCCTCTGTTTCTATATTATTTTATACTGTGGCTCTTTATAATTCTGTTACCCCCGCGTAGATTATAACAAGGATTATCGATATCAACCAAATAAAAGATAGTACAGTGGTTGAATCCGTGCCTTTGGTATAGACGAAGTATAGACCTGAGTGTACATATATACTGCACCTATGAGCTGATGATACCGGACATCTTCAGCCCGTTGATTATCATAGATACTGCAATAGCCGCGAGCAGAAGACTGAAGACCCTGGATAGCGCTTTTAGACCTCCCCGTCCTGTAATCCGCATGATGGGATTATGGAGGAGGAAAATAACCCATGAAACAAGAAGATTGACAATGAACGATATTAATACCATGTACAACGGGAAATGCGAAACGAGAAGCAACAATGTCGTAATTGTTGCCGGACCGACTATCAGGGGTGTCCCGATAGGTACCACGGCTGAAACATCTTCTTCTATGATATCGACGAATCTGCCTGTGGTCATATATTTTATTGCGAGCACCAGTAAAATTATCCCTCCGGCAATGGCAAACGAGCCTACCGATATTCCCATTATTTTCAGGATGAATTGACCTAAAAATAAAAAAACCAGCCCGACAATAGTTGCCGTGAGGATGGCAATATGAATCATTTTGTTTCGTTCGTGTTTGGGTTTTCCTTCACTGAAAGAAATGATAAACGGAAGATTTCCCAGCGGGTCTATTACGATGAATAGAGGTACGAATGTCAAAACAAAGTCTTTAGACCATTCTTTTACAATTTCGATCATGACTATATTTCTATCATACTCATGGTAACGTGTGCAAGCGTTCTTTAAGCTCCATCAGGTTAGTCAGCGAGTTCTCGCGGCAGTAGTTCCGGTCATAGCTGATATGGAACGACGTGAAGCCGGCTTCCTGCGCATTCAAGTAATCATATTGCCAGTTATCACCGATATGGACAACATCCCGGGGACTCGTGTCAAGCGCTTCGCATATATCGTGATAGAATCCGGGGACCTTGAGCTGTTTGTAATCGGAAACTGAAGAAAATATTTTATAGAAATGATGTTCGATATCTTTAATGAGATATTGCAGAGTACTCCTCGGTGTGCCGGAACATATTACCAGCCTGTATTGCCTGCCAAGATATTCAAGGATTTCCTGTACTTCGGGATAAAGATGAATTCTGTCCCTGTATTTTATGATGGTTGAAATCGCGTCGCCTAAGCCGTACTTATCGAACCAGTATTGCACTTCAAAATATTGTGGTGACGGTTCTGTTATGGTACGTTCGATCTCATCGTTAATAATTTTTCGGGCATGGTCTATGACGATGTCATGTTTTTCAGCATACAGTTGAGGGATCGCTTCATACCAGATTGCATAGCTGAACTCTGTGGTAACAAGTGTTCCTTCAACGTCAAATGAAATAAATTTTTGTTGTTGTCTCATGGTCTTTGTAAAGGGCTATCGATAACCGGTGTATATTCTTTCTGATATCTGAGTCTGCTGCAATAATCTATTTCATCTGAAATTATTAATTTTATCGATCTTTTGTCTTTTGCTCATTTTATACCATGGGTGAAAGCTGATAATGCTTTGTTTGCATACATCATTATTAAGGCGTCCCTGCATGGTCATTGAAATAGCCATAAGCCAGTCCGCAGCCCTGTCAGGCATGAGGAAGTGCTGTTGCACATACTGTCTGGCTCTGGACCCCATGCGTTCGGCAGCCTTCGGATTCTCGATGAGGGAAATTACCTGTCGAGCGGTCTTCCCGGGAGAGTTGTAAAAAAGACCGGTCTCGCTTTCTCTGATCTGCAGCGGGATGGCTCCGGCGCCCGAAGCAATAACCGGTTTTTCTTTCCATAGCGCTTCAGTGATAACGAGGCCGAACCCCTCTTTTATCGAAGGCTGCATTATAACACTCGCAGCACGTTGTAACGCATTTACTTCTCTGGCATTCTCCAACCTGTTTGCCAGCGGGAGATTAAGCACATGTATATCGTTGTTCCCTTTCGTTTCCTCATATACCATGTCGAGTATTCGTGAACCTTCCGGATCGTCTGATGCCAGTCCACCCGCGATAATAAGCTGACAGCGCGTGTTTTCTCTGACAATTTTAAAAGTAGCGATGGTCCTGTCGATGCCTTTCCATGGATCGAAACGGCCGATTTGTACGATCGCAGGGATATCGGGATCGATATTATACTTGTTCAGTACTTCTTCTATTTCGGCGCCGGTCAAATCCCTGTTCTTTTCAGAAAGCGGATCGATAAACGGGGGAATAATGAACTTGGGCAGAGGCCAGCATGAGACGACATAATGTGCTGCCGAGAATATCGCTGCATCGTATTTATCTGTCCATGAGGTCAGGAAGTCCCATAGCCCGGGATTGTCCATGATCGCGCTATCTTCTATGTCTATATGACATCTCCATATCCATGTTTGCCCCGGCTTTTTAAGGTGATGAATAAGTCCCATTGGTTGCGGATCGTGTATGCGTACTACGTCGGGACTATAATCGATAATATTGGTACCGGCACACTGCTCTAATGTAGAACAGTAAGTCTCCTCCATACGAGAAGTAAATGCCCCTTCCTGCCCCTGGAGCAAGTTGTGTAATTTCTTGGTACATTCAAAATATTCAGGATTTCCCTGTATGGTCTTCCATTCCG
>CAZAIO010000056.1:2555-18017 GCA_964485235.1 uncultured Dehalococcoidales bacterium | reverse complement strand
TTTCCTTTGAAGGAATTAATTATACTGACGCATGGGAAAGCATGGAGAAGTATTTTCTTCAACGGGGTTGGAGCGATGGAATGCCTCTCGTACCACCAACGGAAGAGGCAGTCAACCGGATGCTGGAAGGGACTGATTTGCCCCGTCAACATATCATCGGTCCAATCGAGCCGGGAGGGGGAAAGGCTACCGTAGAAAAGGTCGCCATTAATGCTGTAATGGCAGGATGTCTTCCCCAGTATTTCCCCGTTGTTATCGCTGCTGTTGAGGCCATCGCTGATCCTGCTTTCGACCTGCGGGGACTGCAATGCACGGCAGGTTTAGTGTCACCTCTTCTCGTTATCAGTGGCCCGAAGCTTATAGATGAATTGAATATAAACGATAATTTCAGCACTATCGGCCCGGGCTGGCGAGCTAATTCCACCATCGGTCGTGCTTTGAGACTGGTGATGATCAATCTGGGACAGGCATGGCCTGGAAAGCCTGATATGAAATCCCTGGGCAATCCGTTTAAATATGTCATGCTCATGGCAGAGAACGAAGCGGCATATCTGGGGGCATGGGAACCTCTCCGTGTAGCCGAAGGCTTTGATTATAGCCAGCCCACGATCAGCGTTATAGGAGCATGCACGTGGCAACCTGACATGGTGCTTCCCGAACCACCCGACGTCGAAAAGATAATAGCGACCATAAGCCGGCAGGGAAAAGCCAAATATGACAGGTACAGGGACAACTGGGGCATGGATAATCTTGTGCTTATCTCGCCCGATGTTTTTACCGGTATAAAACGCGAACAGCGGTCGAGAACAGATATTCAGCAAGCTCTTTACGAAGCCATGCAAATGCCCGGTTCCCATTTTTTCCTCGGCGATGAACCTTCAACCAAGGCAGGTCCGAACGGGACGCCCATTCCGGAATGGATCGTAGAAAAATGCAAAACCGACCCGGAAGCACTGGTGCCGATAGTCCGCGATCCGCAAAATATCAAACTCTGCGTTGCAGGAGGGCCCGGGCCGGGCATGATCGCTTATATAAGTACATGGGGATACGGTCCTTCTTATTGCGTCACAAAAGCGATCGGACTGCCTGCAAACTGGAATGATATGTTACAGAAATACAAAGGCTGGGAAAGCCCGACCATACGATTCCAGTAGAGTGGTTGTGAGCGCCGGTTATTATGGATTAACGTACATCCCGATGTTTGTCCAGTGGTAGATCGTACTTTTACCGGCAGATATTAGACGGGAATGCCGTTTAATCCCGGCACAGTTAAGGCATTTATTTTACCTCTATAATCTTCTGTAGTTCTTTGCGGTATGCTTCAAACGCCGCCCGGCCTTTGTTCGTAAGACTGATCACCGTATGAGGTTTCTTACCCAGGAACTCCTTCCTGATTTCAAGGTATCCGGCCGCTTCAAGCTTGCTCATATGGACCGAGAGGTTTCCCCAGGTCATTCCTGTCTGACGTACCAGGAAAAGGAAATCGGCGCTTTCAACCACGTATAAGTGGGCCATAATTGTCAACCTCGAAGGCTCATGAATCAAGCGGTCGATGTTTGCAATCGGTTCCTGTATGTTACCTCCTTCATTATCGGCTTTCATAATTGCCATCCTCCGGAATCACCGGATATCGACGGAGGAACCGGTAAAGAATAATCAATCCGCAAAGAGTGATCAATCCTCCCGGCATGATGAAGCTCAGGCTGAAGGACAACCCGGCCCACTGGTTGAAAATAAAAAATAAAAACACCATACCGGCATATAAATACCACCGGTAGATTCTCCACCAGCAACCGATAAGCGCTACGACAATCGCGATCATAGAACCGAAAATGAATTCGAAATAGTTATGCAGGAATTGAACTTCTCCCCTGGCGACTATTGGAATGAAAAATAGCACCGCTATCAGAACAACAACGCCGGCTATAGCGCTTTTTAATGTCCTGTTTCGTTGTTCCGTGGGTGTAGCATGACCAATCCTGGGATAGGTGATCAATTTTTTCAGGCCAAGGACCAGCCAGAAGAAACCAACGAAGATAGCTCCCGGGAGCCAGGGAAAATCAAGCCAGACAGTAAATCCCCAGCCCAGCAAGAAAAATCCCAGGAATATATCCCATAAACCATCCTGGAAAAAAGACACATAAATCTTACGCTGGATCTTCTTCGGGTCATTTTCCACTACCATTTTTACCCCCATTTTGCAAACTACTTTATATTATAAAGTTATTTATATTATATTACAACAAATTGATTTGTCAAGGGAGTTGCAACAAAAACTATTCAGTTACTTTCAACGGGTTGAAGCAAATGAAAAACGAGGCCGAAAGGGGTGATTATATGCGGGGCATGAAGACTTTAATGAAACCGAGACCGCATTGCCCGTTGAATCATATAACACGGATAGAGTATGCTTATGCAATGGCCGGAGTCCAGGCACAGGTGATGGTCACTACAGGTGAGCTCACATAAAAAATCATTACGTAAAAGTGGAACACTGTTAGAGTAAATTAGTGGTATATTAAGCATACTGGCATTATTATTTAATTGAAGAATAAGGGAATAATGGAAAATGGTAAGTGTTGAAAGAATGTGGATGTCTACAGCAGGCGGTGTTCTCAGTATTATTGCGGGAATAATTCATCTCAGTGAATGGCTAACTATTGGTATAGTATTTGATAGATTTGCTTCCGACTTACCTGAACTCCCGGTAGCTTCTATGTGGGTTATTGTTTTGCCATTAGTAATAACGGCAATCGTCTCTATAATCGGCGGTATCTTTGCTATACGTAAAAGGATCTGGGGTTTAGCTCTTGCCGGTTCCATTTGTGCTATTTCCGGACCAATTACAGGATTTCTTGGAGTAACTGCGACAGTACTTATGGCAATATCAAAGCATGAGTTCAATCATTGATTGAGCAACTGCTTACGGTCACATGATACGATCGACATGTAACTTAACTTGCTGTTATATAGTGGTGTCCTGCCGGGTTGTAATATCGTAAAACAGGGTCTGGATAAAGTCTCTCATGGACGCTCTATCAGGCTTTTTCAGCTGCGATCAAAACTACTCAACATCAACCTTCTCAACCACCAGAATGAGTTCGTTAGCGGACAATATTTTGACCTTATCACCGGGCTTTAAATCGTCATCTGAATCAGCGCTCCATAATTCGCCGCGGATTTTGACCAGGTACTGGGCATCACTCAGCGATCCCAATTTAGATGCCACTTTAGCTTCCTTACCAATAACGCCTTCGATACCATACTCATAGTTATTCTTCATGGCTACGACTATAGCAGAGATTGCCTTACTTGAGCAAGTACCCGGGATGCCCGGAAACATGTCCACAATCAATGAGCATCACATTACTTTATTATTGCGGGTTAACAGACATACCGGCGACTATGCGTCTTGCATCTGTAACATGACGGAGAAATCATCCTGACAGGCGGATAGATAAATACTCAAGGGCATTAATACCAAAGTACCATCTCATATGGTACTAAAAAACTATATCCGTTAACGTTCAATGCGGTAATACTAAATTTATCAATTCGAAAAATATTATTTAGGTGGATATTTTAAATAAAAGGAGCTGGGGCGGCATTAATTATGAGCTACGAAATAATTTTCATTATCTTTCTATTTTTCATCGTTGTTTCTTCCAGCGGATATATTTTCTGGATGCAATCCAGAAATATTCATTGGACATTGTTCAATCAGACCGATACAGGCTGTTCGCTACCAGAAGCAAGCGATCGGGAGTCTGCTAAGAAGAGATGGACAAAACCTTCGCACAGGTATTTTTCAAACGTATTTATCCGGATCGTCACTGTTGTTGCAGCCGGTTTCACAATTTACTATCTCTACTGGCGACTGACTTCTACATTCAACCAGGATGCGCTCTGGTTTTCATGGCTTTTATGGCTGGCGGAACTGTACGGACTGTTCATATTCATTTTATTTGCTTTTCTGACGTGGGAACTGGTTAATCCAGTGTCGCCGAAACCGCGGAGCGGGATACAGGCAGACGTTTTCGTAACGACATATGGTGAACCCGTGGATATATTGAGAGCCACAATCAATGCCTGCGCCCAAATTCGGTATCCCCATCAGACTTATATACTGGACGATACCGGGCGGGAAGAAATCAAAGCTCTGGCAGCTTCACATGACTGCATCTACATTTACCGCTCCGACCGCAAAGGTGCAAAAGCGGGGGCTATTAATTATGCATTAAAGCGAAGCAAGGGAGAGTTTGTGGCAATTATGGATGCGGACCATATCCCCCTGCCTACTTACCTTGATGACACTCTCGGCTTTTTTCAGGACCCAAAGGTGGCGATCGTACAAGGGCCGCAGTTGTTCTACAACCAAGACTCGTTTGAACATAACAGTTCTCCCTGGCATGAACAAAGGATGTTTTTCCATGTAATTCAACCCGGTAAAAACAGGACGAAATCTGCTTTCTGGGCGGGAACGCCTTCGGTGATACGCAAATCGGCAATAGAAGCTGTAGGCGGTGTAGCTGAAGAGTCCGTAACAGAAGATTTACATACATCGATACGGCTGGTGAGCAAAGGCTATTACATTCAATATATCGACCGCCCGCTGGCTTCCGGAATGGCTCCGGCAACCGCCGAGGATTTCCTCGGACAGCGGTTCCGATGGGCACAGGGAGCCATGCAGATTTTCCGTAAGGACAATCCGCTTGTCCTGCCGGGACTCACACTGAGCCAGCGGATCAGTTTTTTTGCTTCGATGGAAACATATTTCGATGCTGTTCAGAAGCTGGTCCTGTTTCTTATTCCGCTCATAATTTTGTTCACCGGACTATTGCCTATCAGTACCTATCAAATACCGTTCTGGACGCGTTTTATTCCTTATATCTTCCTGATGTTTTTCGCCAACTGGCTGCTTGGACGCGGATCGTATAACATCCGGGATATACTGCGCTTCGATACCACGAAGATGTTCACCTTCATCTCAGCCCTTCGAACGCTGGTGACCGGACATACCCGGCCTTTCCGCGTAACCAATAAAGTCGCCGGAAGCAAAACGCGCTCTCCATTCCAGCAGGTGGTTACACCGCACTGGATATTTATCGGTATCACGGTCATAGGTATTGCAATTGGTATTGCCAATATCATTAATCCATTCCTCTATGTCCAGAAACCGGCCCCGATAATAATAGCAATCGGGTGGGGAACGTTCGATTTATATCTTTTAATATCAGTGGTTTATAAGCTGAGCGGTGTGAGCCTCCGGCAGCGATATCGCTTTCCTGCTCAGATCGGTCTCAGATGGAAGGCTGATAATATGATTGAATGGGAAAAAGCGCAGACTATCGATCTCAGCGCCTTTGGTCTGAGTTTCCAGAACTATGGTCAAAAATTGCAACTCAACGACAATATAGAAGTTGCCATTCCGTTTGCCGGAATGGAAGAAACATCTTTCTCTTCCAAAGTGATAAGGGAGCATTCCGATGAATGCGGAAACCAGCGTATCGGACTGGCAATCGAGGACTTTGCCTCTGAAGAAGATGCCGATAAATATTCGAAGATTGTATATTCTGCATCCGGTTTGCTCATTGGAGAAGATGCTGTCGATTCGATGTCTGAAGAGACAGCGGTTAAACCACGGCGTAGAAGAATATTGGCTATCCCTATCCCGTTCCGGCCGGTATTGAAAAAGTAAGGAGAATAAAAATAACTATGAAATGCTTGATACTTGCAGGCGGATTTGCTACCAGGCTTTATCCGCTTACGATAAATAGAGCTAAAGCTTTATTAGAATATAAAGGTATACCGCTTATTTCTCATCTGGTGGCTAAAATCCCGGATAACATGGACATTATAGTGACCACGAATAAAAAGTTTGAGGATGAGTTTAAACGATGGCGTTTCCGTATAAACCGGAGCATCGATCTTTGTATTGAAGAAGCTGCAACTGACGGGCAAAAAAAAGGAGCGATAAGTGCCATTGATTTCTGGATAAAATCTAAAAATATCCGGTCTGACCTGCTGGTGCTTGCGGGGGACAATTACTTTGAGTTTAAAATCAGTAATTTCATCAAAGCTTTCAACAGAAAGGATTCGCTTATAGCCGTCCATGACATGGGTACTTTAGAAAAAGCCTGCGACGGTAGACCGTGCCAGGTCGGACTGGCAGTTTGTGAAGGCAAGAGAGTAGTAAAATTCGACGAAAAGCCCGAGAATGCTACATCGACTCTTGTCGCCACCGGAGTATATATTCTTCCGCAACGTATATTCCCGATTCTTTCCGAATATTGCTCGGGTACCAGGCGGGACAATATGGGGAGTTTCATCTCATATTTGGTGCAGGAAGACATGGTTGAGGCATATAAATTCATCGAACCCTGGATCGATATAAGCACGGAACTGAATAGACAGTCTCAATACACCTTTGCATAAGGAGCTATATACAAACCACTATTGCAGGAGAATATTTAAAGTTCAGTAGTTCCATGATAAAGTCGCTGCCAAGAAAAACTCGACGTAGTGTTTTAACTTTGTACTACCCTGCATTGATAAATCCCTCAACAGGCAACATGGTAAATCGCAGCCCGCAGCCTGTAGTATCCCCGAATCTTGTTACAGGAGTAAAGTATATTATATGCTAAATCAGATCACGCAGTTTATATATTGGAAACTGAGATCAATCCTATTAGTTGTCGCCGCACTGACTCTGTTATTATCGGGCGCATGCGGTATTTTCACGCAAAAAGATAGCTCCGGACTTGCAAAGCTGGAGCCGGTTTCCGGGACCTATTTCGGTGTGAGCCTAGACTGGGAACACGAAAGCGCCATTGCTTTTAATCAGCGTCTGGGGAAGCAAGCGGCAGTATATGTCGGTTTCTTCAGTTTCCCTTTCGATAGTACCCAATCCGGTTATCTGGACTATTTCATGCAGCAGGTACTCGAGCAAAAAGGGCTGGCACTGATAACACTGGAACCTTTTGGTGGTCTCCAAACAATAACAGAAGCTGTAGCCCAGGACCTTGGCGTGCGCCTCGCACAATACAACAAACAGGGGATACCGGTACTTGTCAGGTTTGCTCACGAAATGAATGGCTCCTGGTACCCGTGGAGCCAGCAACCCTCCGGCTATATCAAGGCGTTCAACTTGATCGCCAGCGCAGTACATGAACACGCTCCCGATACAGCTATGCTCTGGGCACCGAATAGCGGCGGCGGATATCCATTCGCCGGAGGAAAGTATATAGCAAAGCCCGGCAGTGATAATTTCACCTTGCTTGACACCAACAAAGACGGCAAATTAAGCATGGATGATGATATGTACCTGCCGTATTATCCCGGGGATAGCGCCGTTGACTGGGTGGGTATGTCCGTTTATCACTGGGGAAATTCTTATCCCTGGGGAGAGAATGAAATACCTGAAGAGGGAAAATATGTTGCCATAATTACCGGTAATTACAATGGCCTGGATGGTGACCAATGGGCGGTCCCTGATTTCTATGATATATATGCCAATCTACACAAAAAGCCGGTTGCCATCACTGAGACAGCAGCGCTATTTAACCCGTCTGCCGGCGGGGCTGCTGAACTGCTTATCAAACAAACCTGGTGGCGTCAGGTTTTCAATCCCCAAAACATTGACAGATTCCCGAAGATTAAGATGATAAACTGGTTTGAATGGCGGAAGTATGAGAATGAAACCAAAAGCGAAATAGACTGGACTGTTACGTATAATGCCGACATGGCTAAAGATTTTTTACATGACCTTATGTTGTACCATCCGGTTTTTGCCGATGCACTGAATACAAAGCCATTCCGGTAAATTCAAAAAGGGGAATTTGAAGCGCTGGGTTAAAAACAACAGCGTATATCTGAATTATTGTTTTCCTGCAGTGACGTTGTTAATACATTGCGATCAATGACACTAAATCAACGAAAAAGCTATATACTTCATATCGGTAAACGAAGTAATTTCCGGGCATTATCGCAGTAAATTTTGTCTTTATCTATATCACTGATATCCAATTGTTCTATAGCATTGATTGTTTGCCTGTAATTTCTGTATCCCTGCTGACTGTCTCCAAGCGGAAAATCAACCCCAAAAATGATATGGTCTATACTGAAAAATGAACAACCGCACATAAGTGCCGGTGAATTACCGTAAATTGCCGTATCGGCATAAAACATCTTAAAATATTCTATCGGTGCTTTTTTAAATACTTTAAAATCCTTTGAATGAATAATCATTTCCGCCGTATCGAAAAATTCTTTTATCCGTTCTGCATAATATGGCACCATACCGCCGCAATGGTGTGTCACAAACTTGAGGCCGGTATATTTTTCCAGAATACCGCTAAAAACAAGACGGGCCATTGCTGCTGTTGTTTCATAAGGCCAACCGAATATATTCGATATTAAATATTTAGACTTATTCTCAGTTTTATAATCCGGATAGTTCATGGATCTCATAGGATGAATAAATACAGGTAAATCATACTGTGCCATTTTTTCGTATAGAGGTATAAATTCCTGAGAATCCAGGGGTTTATCCTGTACAGGTGTATGCAGGTAAATACCTCGAAATCCAAGATCTTCGATAGTCCTTTCAATTTCCTTTAAAGAAGCTTCCATATTATTTATCGGAAGTGCTGCTATGGCAGCGACAAATCTATCGGGATATTTGAAAACAAGCTCTGCCATCTCATCATTTGCCATTTTGGCCAAATCGGGCGACTTTTCAGGACCGGCAACATCTTCAATTGGAGGCCAGCCTAATGTTAGAACTTGCCGAAGTGGTTCGTATTTATCCATTATTCGAAACCGGTAATCCATATCATATAATGCCGGTCGAAAAGATAATTTACTTTGAAATTCTGCAGGGGCTAATTCAGCAAGTTTCTTGACATATTCAGGAGGAACTATATGTGAATAGGCATCGATTTTGAGTTTATTGTGTATTTTCAATTTTTCCCCCGTACTATATCTTAATTAATATAAGACAACGTCTTTCTTCGTTACCTGTAATTTATGTTTATACAGGCAAGCGGAATAATTTACGCGCATTATCTTCAAATATTTTCTTTTTGTCCTCTTCTGCAATATTCAATTCTTCTATTGATTGTATGGTTTGACGGATGTACCTGTTACCGCCCTCACTATCATAGGGCATATCAGTTCCAAACAAAATGTGGTCTATACCAAAAAAGTAATGGCCGCACATTAATGCGCCGGTATTGCCGTAACAGGCTGTATCACCATAGAGTAATCTGGCATAATCATAGGGTTTTTTTGTCAGGTAGTGCGAGAGCCGCATATAAGGTGTTGTTCTTAAATTTCTACCTCTTGCAAAATTATCTGTACTGCATAATATCCTGTGTGCTTGATAGGGCAACGTTCCACCGCAGTGATGAGCAATAATTTTGAGGTCCGGATACTTTTGTATAATACCTCCATAGACAAGTGCACAAAGAGCAATAGTAGTTTCAAATGGCCAGTTGTAGAGGCCGCGTCCCCAATGCTCTCCCTCGCTTTCATTTGGTGTTTCTATGTAATCGAAAGCTAATACACCCTTTTTACGGTGTCTCGGATGAATTAGAATCGGGAGATCATACTCAACCATTTTGCTAAAGATAGGTTCAAACTCGGGTGAATCAAGAGCTTTGTCCATTATTGTACTATACAGCTGTATACCACGAAAATTTAAATCCAGAATGCACCGGTCTATTTCCTTAAGAGCTGCATCGATATCATTCATCGGAAGATTAGCTACTGCGGCGATAAATTTATCCGGATATTTAAAAACAAGTTCTGCCATCTCATCATTTGAAAGTCGGGTTAGTTCAATAGCCACATCAGGAGAAACCACGTCTTCAATCGGTGGCATTGTTATATTCAATACCTGTACATAGTTTTCATATTTGTCCATAATCCGGAGACGAGTCTCGATATCATATATAGCAGGGCGTACATTATGAAAGTCGCGTAGAGTACTCGATGATTTTGAAATATTTTTATCAAGCGCATCCAAATATTTGGGTGGCAAAATGTGCGGGAATATATCTATCTTCAACATGAGACAACCTCCTTGACAATTCTATTTAAATCTTTTTAGAAAATAGTGTATTCATGTTCTTTATAAAACGAGCAAATTTAGAAATGATAATAAATATATAAGTAAATCTTATTAGATATCTTAAAACATGTGTTCAGGAAGCCACAGAGAAATGATGGGAAATGCGACTAATATACCAAGCGTAATTGCATCCATTATTACAAATGGTCCTACGCCTCTAATAATAGTTGACAAATCTACTGAATTATCGGCAGACATTGCCGCATAAAGATTAAGCCCGACCGGTGGTGTTACCCCCGCGATTTCAAGTATTTTTATACAAATAATACCTACCCATACAGGATCATAACCCAAGCCATTCGTAAGTAGAGGAAATACAACCGGAAGTGTAATTGCCAGCATAGCCATGGCCGGCATAATAGTACCACCAATTATATAAACCAATAAAATTAATATTACAGTCACTATCGAAGGTACCGATAAATTTACAAACAGGTCAATAATATAGGTCGTAAGCCCGCTGATAACAAGGAACCTGCCGAATATCATTGAGCCCATGATTATTAAGAGGATCATAGCAGTGCTCCTTGTTGTATCCAGCAGGCTTTCCTTGAGCTTGCTGATATTCAAGGATTTGCGAAGCAGTGCAACTATAAAAGTGCAAAAAGCGCCTATAGCTCCTGCCTCTGTCGGTGAAAAAACTCCGAGGTAGATACCACCGAGCATAACAATAGCAACGATTGCTACCGGTAACAGCCATCTGATAGATAACAACTTATCTCGTAATGGTACTGTTATTTTTATAGGTTCACCAAGACCGGGTTCAAGACGTGCCCATATGTAAATCATAGCCACATATAGAAAAACAGAAAAAAATCCCGGAATAAAACCAGCAATCATGAGCCTGCCCAATGATGTATCCGTTATCATACAGAAAAATACCATAACACCGCTTGGTGGAATGAGTACTGCCAGAGTACCGGAACAGGCTATAACAGCAATGGACAGTTTGTCGCCGTAATGATATTTCCGCATTTCAGGTAAAGCTGCTTTTGTAAAGGTAGCAACTGTAGCCAGGGAAGAACCGCTAACACAGGCAAATAAAGCACACCCTATAGCTGTTGCCATAGCCAGTCCGCCATGAAGATTACCTATCCAGGTTCTGGCAACTCTATATAATTCATCGCCTATACCTGCGTATAAAGCAAATGAGCCCATAAGGAAAAACATTGGCAAGACGGCAAGTCCAAAACTTGCGGTTTCCTGATAAGGAGCAGTGGCCAGAATACCTAAAGAACGTGACCAGCCGATTATCGTTGTACTGCCTGTGAAACCTATCAGAATCATTGAGAGCCATATCGGGCATCCAAACAATATCAATACCAGAAGAAGAATCGTACCGATAATGCCAATAACCTCAGGAGTGAACATTATTTAACCTCTAGTCTGGTGCTTGTTAAATTTAATAATTTGATACCAAAGTTGATGAATGTATGGATGAACATTAATAAGAAACCCAATGCTACAGCGAATTTAGCGGGATAAAGGGGAATTGAATAATCTAAAGCGGCCAGCTTGACTCGCCACGCTTGCAAAGCTTCATTAAAGTTTTGCCATGTGAGTAAAGAAAGAATAAAAAGAGCGAATATAGAAAAAATAAGCTCCAGAGCGGCTTGCCATCTATAAGAAAACCGCTTTTTAAATATGTCGACCAGTATATTTCCATTGAGAGTTTCCAGGTAAGTAAGTCCGAAAAACACAAGGAACACCATCATAATTCCCGACATTGAATAAGTAGCAGGTATAGGATGTGAGAAAAGGTATCTACCGGTTACATCACCGACTATTTGAAACATGGTTAAGAAACACCAGGAAGCCACAATCAGGGCAAGCAATGTATTAAAGCGTGTACTTAGTTTTCGTAAAGTTTCTAAGAACATCCATATTTTAGTTTGAAGATTGTGCTTATTCATTAAACTTACTTCTAATAATGTAATTAGTTTCAGTACCCGGTCGTCTGATATTTAATCATGTTATTTTTAAATAAATGAAATCGAAAATATCATCATTACAACCGGGTACTGAACTGTCTGTTAAAAATTATTTCCAGTGTGTTCCATCCGGGCCATAGGTCTGTACCATTTCGTTTTCGAGGGCAAGCCATTCATCCATAACAGCTTTACCAGGGAGCCCTTTTGCCTCCATACTGTTTATCCAATCATCCATGATTGCCTTATAACCAGGTAAATTCCTCCACTTTTCGGCTTCAGTTTCAGGAAAATCTACGGGGATCATTCCTGCATCTTCGATTAACTCCTCCGTCTCTTTTTCAAATGCATAACTCATAGGTGCCCATGTATCAAAAAATTCCGGGCCAATATCAATCATTACTTTCTGGACGTCAGCAGGCAATTTGTTCCAAACGTCTAAATTTGATACCAAAGCCAAAGTAGGTGCTGCTCCAAATTTAATAAGAATACGATATTTTGCCGCTTCATAATATTTGAAAGTTTGCATTGCATCGAGGCTAGCTGTTGTTGCATCAACTATACCTTTGGTAAGAGCATCAAATACCTCAGGGGCAGGAAGTGAAACAGGAACACCCCCGGCGGCTGCTATTACTTTAGGAAATAGTGCGCCCGGTGCACGTACTTTCAATCCTTTCATATCATCCAAACTGTGGACTTCCTTGTTGGATGCAAGGTTTGTATCTCCTATGCCAAGAGGTATAAGCATCTTTGTATTTTGAGCTGTAAATTCTGCTTCCATTTCGGGAAATTCATTGAAGAGTTGCCAGTAGGCCATTACAGCAGCAGGCGCATACGGATAATGAAACTTCGCTGCACCGTGTCCTACAGTATTTAAGGGCAACTCGGCTGGAAAAAGACCAAACGTCATCCAGCTCATGTCGACTGTTCCCAGTCGCGTTGCGTCTAAAGCCTCCGTTTGTTTCACAAGAGTCTGACCAAAATACAGTGTAACTTTGACTTTACCTTCAGTTCTCTTTTCAATCTCATCTGCCCACCAGAGGTTACTATCTCTTATTGCACTTCTAACATCGTTCGAATCAGATGCTACTCTTAACTCGATGATCTCCGCTTGTGACGTTGTATCAGGAGCAGGAGAAGTTGAGGGCGCGGGAGCAGAAGAGGGCTCAGTTTTGGCGCAGGCACCAAATACAAATGTTGAGAGTATTAATATTACTGCTAATATATACCACCGCTTTAGTTGCATTATTTATTCCTCCTTATATTTACATATAATTAGTACTGTTATATCTTTACAAATGACTTTCGCACCTCCTCAATAGTTCCATATATTTTCGTATGGTGAGATAATTATTGAAAATATAAAGAAGTTCAATTATTCTATAATGAAATACGTTAATTTATATTGATAAATATAAACGAATAGTCACAATGTTAAAAGAAGCTAATGGACTGTCCTTACTTTACTGAATGGCAAAATGGTCGGTCCATCAGTACATAAAATCCATATTTTAAATATTTATTACAATAGTGGAGAAACTTATCATGATAAATAGCAATGACATTTATGAAGAGAAAGAAGTTAAATCAAGAATAGCCAGGATTTTACTGGTTGATGATCATCCTTTATTACGTTTTGCTCTTAAAGAAATTCTGCAAAAGCAGTCTGATTTTGAGGTTGTTGCGGAGGCAAGTGATGGTAATGAGGCGGTAACGTTGGCGAATAAACTTTCACCGGATGTCATAATTATGGATATTGATATGCCAACGCTTGACGGAATCGAAGCTACGCGCCAGATAATGGCAAAACATCCCAAAACGGCCATACTGGTTTTAACTGTCTATGATGATAGCGAACACGTAATGAATATTCTTGAAGCTGGAGCCGTGGGATATCTGACAAAACGGGCATTTGCCAAAGAAATTATTCATGCCATTCGCGCGGCACTTGCTGGAGATACAGTGTTGTCACCCTCTGTATCGAAAGAAGTTATTAAATATGCTCTCAGATACACCAATAAACCAATAAGTATAAACTCAACAGAAAGATTATCTGTAAAAGAAATTGAAGTAATGAGATTAGCCGCAAAAGGTTTTTCTAATAAAGAAATTGCAATCGAATTGTCTATAAGTGAACGAATGGTAAAGAACTATTTTTCACAGATATTTTTAATATTAGGTGTAACATCACGCACGGAAGCAGCTATTTTATGCGTACGCAAAGGTATACTTAGTATGGATGATATTAGCTAAAATGTATTTAAGTAGAATAAATTCAAAGTTCCATTTGAATAAAAATTCTCATTTCTGGATAATTTTTTTCATTACACTAATTCTTGTCATAGTTTACAGCGCCTGGCCGTGGACGGATGTAATGCGTGCAGGTATAGGTCGCCTGGTTCCCATGACAGCTTTAAGGGATCTGGGTATTTTTGAATTTACACATCATATGGTCTGCTCATTATTCATTTTCCCCATTCTTTACAGCACTATTGTATTTTCATGGCGAGGTGCCGCTGTAACATGGATAATAGCTTTCAGCATTGTAGTATATAAAGTAATAGATTTCGTCTATCCTACTGAAATATTATTAGTGAGTGCATTGTTTTTATTTCTGCCTTTATTAGTCGCTATGGTTTTTACTGTCGAGGTCAACTGGAGAAAAAAACAAAGAGAAATGCTCGTAGAACGGGAAACAGAAAGAGAAGTGATGAGGCGGGGAAGTATGTTGAACATGATCGAAGCACAGGAAAATGAACGAAAATACATTGCCCATAACCTTCATGATGATATAATCCAAAATTTATTGACCATATCTAACAGAACCGAAATGTTATTGTCGGATAACGACATCAATGACAATAAAAGTTATCTCGAATGGATGAATTCAATTATCCTTGAAACTGTCGATGATTTAAAAAGGTTATGTGCTCATTTAAGACCCAGTGCTTTAGATCGACTGGGTTTTTTACCAGCATTAAGAGTGTTAATCGATAGAATGAGCAGGGAATGCGGCATTGAAGTACGTCTTCTGGTCAACGGAGAAATGCGTAAATTACCAGCTAATATCGAAATAAACTTTTTCCGTGTCATGCAGGAGGCTTTGAACAATATTCGACGACATTCCAAAGCCACCATGACTACACTTCGTGTAGATTTTAGTGATGATTCATTTAAAGTGGTAATTGAGGATAACGGTCAAGGATTTGATACATCAAGATTAAAAGATATTATTAATTCAGAAAACAAATTAGGCCTGGCAGGAATGAAATGGAGAATGGAATCTATCGGAGGTTTACTTTATATAGATTCTAAACCTGGTGAAAATACTGCAATAATAGCTGAGATAGATTTAAATAAATATAAAAATATGAACAAATTGACAACACCTATCGAATTTAA
>CAZAIO010000056.1:0-2455 GCA_964485235.1 uncultured Dehalococcoidales bacterium | reverse complement strand
TAGATTTAAATAAATATAAAAATATGAACAAATTGACAACACCTATCGAATTTAAAAAAGAATTCGACACCTATAATTAAATTATAAAAGTCCGGACTTTTACAAAATATGTTTTATATCATGAATTAATATACGTCCCGACGTTTATCCGGTAGTGACAAATTCCTGTGGGACTGCTTCAATGATTTTAACATCCTTCTGTATTACTGCTATTTGAACTATCATCAAGCCGTTCCCGTTAGTCTTCATTTAATGATGGCTACACCGGATCATATCCTGCGCTACTTTTTTTTACTTTTAAATAAGTTCTTCAATATTATTATCTCAATCCGGAAATGCCGGAGAAGCTGTCGAAATTCGATAATAAAGACTTTAACAAAGGCATACCGCATAATCCGTTGAATCACAGTACACTATAGGGTATGCTAATACAATGGCCGGGCTGTAAGCACAGTTATTACTCGCCACACATAAAGTCAAAATAATCTGAATATCGGGGGGAAAATATATTATGGTGACCGAATCTAAGGGCACGTACATTGAAGCTCTCTCAGCGAATATTGTAAATACACGTTTTGAGAATATCAGCAAGAATATAATAGAGAATGTAAAAAATCGTATTATCGATGTCGCAGGTTGCTCGATAGGCGGCGCTAAAGCTCCGGGTAATCCGGCATTAGTCGATCTGGTCAGGTTATGGGGAGGCAGAGAAGAGTCCTCTATTCTCGGTTACGGCGGTAAAGTGCCGGCTCAAAATGCCGCAATGGTGAACAGCATCATGGCACGGTCTTTCGATTTCGAGGTGGTAGGGTCCATGGTTGATGGAGAATGGATCGGATCTCATATCGGCGGGACCACAGCGATAACAGCCCTGGCAATGGGAGAAGCCGCAGGAATAAACGGCAAAGAGCTTATCGTCGCTTTAGCGGTAGGCGATGATACAACAGTGAGAATCGTCGCTTCGTCCGGTTTCAGCCCGAATAAAGCCTGGGACATTACCGGAACAATAAACGCTTTCGGGGCAACTGCCGTCGCCGGCCGGATACTCCGACTCAATGAACTGCAAATGCGGAATGCTTTCGGCATTGTGCTCAATTCTCTGGCAGGGAGTATGCAGGGTTGCTGGGACGGGGCTACTACTTTTAAAATGCTGGAAGGAACATCATCCCGAAACGGCATATTTGCGGCACAGCTTGCCAAAGCTGGATGGACGGGAGTAGAAGATGCTCTTCTAAGCAAACATGGATATTACAATATTTATACAGACGGTTGTGCCCGGCCGGAAATGCTAACCGTGGGACTGGGAGAGAAATACTATACAGAGGGTCATTTCAAGCCGTATCCGTGTTGCGGAGGATTACATGCCGCTGTCGACTGTGTCCTGGCCCTTAACAGCAATCATGATATAAACATCAACGACATAGAGGAGATATTCCTTTATGTATCCCCAACCGGAGCGAACGGCTTTTTCGGGCAACCTTTTAAAATCGGCCCCTACCCTCATGCTAACGCCGCCTTTAATCTTCGATATATTATTGCCAGCACCTTACTCAGAAAGAGCGTAAAGCTCGAACATTTCTCAGATGAATCGATACATGATCCCGCACTCAATCCCATCATCAGCCGTATAAAGATAATCGAATCACCTGAGACGCCCATGCTGGGGACCGGACTTACGATAAAAATGAAAGACGGACAGGAGTTTCATGCCTCTGTTGATTTTCCGAAGGGTTACCCGTTCAGCAGTCCGATGTCACAAGACGAAATTCGCGACAAGTTCAGGTCTAATATCGAATTTACGCAGATGGTATCTATGGATAATGCCGATAAATGGCTGAACCAGGTAGACCGTTTAGAGAAACTGAATAACGTAAGGGATATAGTAAATCTGCTGGCCCCATAAGAAGCCGTTTCGGTCCCCGTGTGAAGAGAGGGTGATTTTCTGGAAAGCCCACAGTTTAATATTATACGGAATCAAGTACCAGTACCATGCTTTTTAATGATGCAGATATCAAGGAGAAAGTAATATATGGCTGCGAGAGATGTTAAAGAAGAAGGCATCGAGACCAAAGAAATCCAATGCTGGGCTTCTCCCGGATGTCACGACCGTTGCCGGTTACTGGCAGATGTCAGGGATGGGCGTATTTTAAAGCTCAGGGGCAACCGGAAACCTATCGCGGTTAACAAGGTTACGGGAGCGGAAATACGTCTGTTTCAAAGCTGCCCGGACAGATTGCCTCATCTTCTTGACTGGCTGTATCATCCGGACCAGCTTATGTATCCGTTGAAGCGTACCGGGGAACGCGGAGAAAACAAATGGGAAAGGATTTCCTGGGACCAGGCATTAGATGAGATAGCGGACAGGTTACTGCAACTTAAGGCTGAATACGGGGCTGAAACCCTGGCTGTTACGGAGGGAACAGTAAGAAGTGACCTTTATGAAATCCGGACCCGT
>CAZAIO010000055.1:0-18129 GCA_964485235.1 uncultured Dehalococcoidales bacterium | reverse complement strand
TAAAAAAATATCAGGAAAAACTAACCATCATTAAAAGTGAGAATGAAATTTAAAAATAATACGTTCGGGTGACGAGGTCGGAGGTTCAAACCCTCTGGCCCCGATTTACTTTCCCTTCACAGACCGCTCTCTTTAGCTTCATTCCATAACCGGTCCTGTTCTTCAAGAGTCAGTCCGGCGAGGTCGATTCCGCGCTCTTTGCAGAGTTTTTCCATGTAAGTGAACCGCTCATAAAACCGCCGGTTCGCCCCGCGTAACGCCATTTCCGCATCGATGTCCATTTTCCTGGCAAAATTGACCAGCGTGAACAGGATGTCACCAAATTCTTTTGCTTTCTCGTCCCTGTTCTGCGCCTGCCTGAGCTCGTTCACTTCCTCCACCAGCTTGTCGATGACCTCTTCCTCTTTTTCCCAATCGAACCCGATTGAGGCAACTCTTCTCTGCACCGACTGGCTGTAGGTAAGCGCCGGCATCTCGACCGGCACGCCGGAGAGAAGCGACTCCTCTTCACGACGCTCTTCCTTCTTAATCGACTCCCAGCTCAATTCTATCTCTTTCACGTTCCGGACGGTCTGATTCCCGAACACGTGAGGGTGGCGCCTGATAAGCTTTTCCGTTATCTTCCTGCAGACATCGCCGATGTCGAACTCACCATGCTCGTCCGAGATCCGGGCATGGAGCATGATCTGTAAGAGCAGGTCGCCCAGCTCCTCGCAGAGCTTGTCCGGAGTGCCTTTTTCCAGAGCCTGGAGCACTTCATAACATTCTTCGACCAGGTACGGCCTGAGAGAATCATGCGTCTGCTTCCTGTCCCAGGGGCATCCGCCGGGACTGCGCAAACGGTCGATCACCTCTTTCAGTTCAGAAAAGTCATCCGGACTTATTTTCTCATTCACGATAACTCCCGCAAATCATCTATCGCTGTCGGTTCCGTTTATATAATAACAAAAAGACCCCCTGCCGGTACGGTCCGAAGGGGGTCTCTATATTACAACCGGGTTAAAAAAATTATCTTCTCATTCCCATGAACATCAGCACAAAATAAAATAATTGCGCCACTGCCTGAAGCGTCGCAGCCACATAAGTCAAAGCCGCCGCAGAGAGGACCGCGCTCGCCGCATTGTATTCAACCGCGGAGACCATACCGCTGCTCTGCAACATTTTCCTAGCCCTGTTACTGGCATTATATTCCACGGGCAGGGTCACCAGGCTGAATATCACCGCCAGAGAAAAGAGAAGTATGCCCGTAAGAACCGCGGTCATCGCAAACTCGCTCCTGCTAAACAGGTAAATGAGAAAACCGAGTATGACGAAGATATAACCGAGGCTGCTTCCCACGTTTGCGGCGGGCACAAGAGAAGTGCGGAACCTCAGAAACGCATACCGCTCCTTGTCCTGCACTGCATGGCCGACCTCGTGTGCCACGATACCGAGTGCAGCCACCGAAGGATTATTGGCAACTGCCGGAGACAACCTGAGCACTTTCTTACCGGGATCGTAATGGTCTCCCAGCCTGCTCTGCACTCCTTCTACTCTTATATTGTTCAGCCCCTGGGCTTGCAGCAGGACTCTCGCCGCCTCGACGCCGGTAATGCGTTGCGAATTCGCCACTTTGGAATATTTCTTGAACGTCGAATTTACCTTTGACTGAGCGTAGAACATGAAGATCAAAGGCGGAATCATAATAATGAACCACAATGGATCAAAGAAAAACATCGTTGCTTAAACTCCCTTTATTCAATATGTCTCTAAATCGATTTTAGATAAAGAAAATTTTTAAGTCAAGACAAAATAGTGCCTTCAAAGTCCCGCTGTCCGCGTATGAACTCCGATGCCGTGACTTCTTTCTTTCCTTCCAGTTGAACACGGAGAATGCCCAGTACTCCTTCCCGGCATTCCACACCGAGCGGTGCGGCAGAAGCTCCGGAGAGAACGATCACCTTCCCGGGCTGTCCCTGCTTTTCGCAGGGTAGCGGAAGCGCCTCGACGATCTTCAACTGCTTTCCCTGCCAGTTCGTGAACGTGCCGGGCCAGGGTTGAAACGCTCTCACCTGTCTCCACAATTGGACTGCGGAAAGATTCCAGTCTATCTCTCCGTCGAGCTTGGTGAGAATTCTGGTAATGGTAGCCTCACTGTTATCCTGGGGCTCCGGCTTGATTTTGCCCGCAAGCCACTCCGGTAAGGTTTCGCGCAGCATCTGCGCGCCGAGCTCCGCGAGCTTCGCGGTGAGCGAACCGGTCGTATCGTTATCATCTATCGTTACCTCTTTCCGGCTGAGAAGGGGGCCGCTGTCCATTCCGGCATCCAGTAACATAATCGTGACCCCCGTTTTATCGTCACCTTCCAGGATCGCCGTTGCAACGGGAGAGGGACCTCTATGTCTCGGCAGCAGTGAAGGATGTATATTGACACATCCAAACCGGGGAATTGCCAGAATACGCTCCGGTATCAGCCTTCCGTACGCAGCAACTACGATCACGTCGGGTGCCAGGCTTTCTATATATTCAACGGCAGCATCGTCTTTCAGAGACTCCGGTTGCAGGACCTGTATGGAATGAGCGAGGGCTATTTCTTTCACCGGCGGTTCGACCAGCTTCTGTCCGCGCCCAGCTTTTCTATCCGGCTGTGTATACACAGCCCTGATATCGTACCCGCCGCCTATTAAAACTTCCAGCGCAGGTACGGCAAAATCGGGAGTCCCCATGAAAATAAGCCTTACGTTCATTTCTTAATAATTTTGTACAATTTCCCCCGTTATGTCAAAAACCCCCTTGACACCCCAAAAGTAGACCATGATAAGCTAAAAAAGGCTTGAGGGACATACCAAATCGATTATTTACTGTTCGTTTTTTAACTTATGTTTTTGCATACTTTTTTCTATACGCATACCCGGTAAAAAACTCTAAATAACCGTTAAAGCGCTTCGTTTATGAGCGTTTTTTTTGTTCCTTATGCGTGAACCGTATATTAGACAATCGATTTAGCTTTTCATTTTATTCGGTATTTTAAAAAAAAGATGACTATGAAATCGGCTCAGGAAATTTGGATTGCCGCACTCGGAGAGCTACAACTCCAGGTAAGCAGACCCAATTTTAATACATGGCTTAAAAACACTATCGGCATAAGCTACAAAAATGGTACCTTTATCGTCGGTGTGCCCAACGCGTTTGTCGCCGAGTGGTTGAACAACAGGCTCTGTTCGCTGGTGGAGAAAACCCTTGTCGGCATTACCGGAAAAAATATGTCGGTGCAATTTAGCGTACAGGCCCCTGATGTTTCTGAAGCACAACCGGTATATGCAAATCAGGCCGACGGAGGGACAACCACGAGGGTACCGATAAAACCATCGGTGTTAAGCAGGCTCAACAACAAATATACATTTAACAACTTCGTCACAGGTGAAGCTAACAGGCTGGCTTTTGCAGCAGCACTCGAGGTAGCTGAAAACCCCGGCAGTGTGTACAATCCTCTCTTCATCTATGGCGGGACGGGGCTCGGCAAGACACACCTGTTGCAGGCAATAGGACATGCAGCCAGGGCTAACGGGTACCGCATACTTTACACAAGCGCGGAACAGCTTACGAACGAGTTCGTATCCTCGCTGAAAAATAATACGACCGAGGCTTTTCACAGCAAGTTCAGGTCTGTGGACTTTCTCCTGCTCGACGATTTTCAATTCCTGAGCGGCAAAGCACAGACGCAGGAATGCTTCTTTCACACGTTCAACGAGTTACATGACAATAATTGTCAGATAGTCACTACGTGTGACGGTCCGCCCAGATCGATTCGATCCCTGGGGGAGAAACTGTTGTCGCGTTTGCAGTGGGGCTTGATTGCCGACATACGGCCCCCTGACTTCGAGACTCGTCTCTCTATACTTGAAAACAGGATAAAAAAGAATGAACTGAGCGTGCCGGTCGAGGTTCTTCAGTTCATTGCGATGCAGTTCAGACATAATATTCGTGAGCTTGAGGGCGGCTTTAACAGAGTTGCCACATTTGCCAAACTGAGCGGTAACGCTATTGATATTGATAACACAAAACAGGCGCTTGCCGTACTGGTGGAAGGAAATTCCGTAGAAAGTTCAACACCCCAACCCGGGATTATACTGGAAACAGTGGCGGCTTATTATGGTATTTCCACTGAGTCGCTGATAGGTAAATTGCGCGACCGTAAGACTGCGCTTGCCCGTCAGATTGCAATGTACCTGATACGGGAACATGGACAGTACCGGCTTTCCGATATAGGTGATATGCTCGGCGGCAGGGACCATACTACGATCCTTCATGGCTGCGAAAAAATATCACGTGAATCCAAAACCGTTCCGCACGTGGAAAAAGCACTTCAAGAAATAAGAAGGGAACTGGGCATAAAATAACAGCCGTTGCTTCCTTTCTGGAATCTCTGTGGAAAATCCAAAGGTTACGCCTTAGTCTTTTCTGCTTAATTGTTGATAACATCTCATTTTACCCATGTTCAACACCCACACGTACCCCGTTCAGCCTGTGCACATAATCAACATGGCTTACTATTATTATTATTTATATACTGTAATATATAATTAACATACTGTAATTTAGTTATTATAAATATAAACAAAGCTGCACACAGGTGCTGTAAAGAGAGATTTCAATACATGGTGAAAAATGTGAATAAAGTGGATAGAGTTGAAATAACGGCAAAGGCAGGGAAGGGTGGAAACGGCATGGTGAGCTTCAGGAGAGAGAAATATGTGCCGTTCGGCGGACCGGACGGTGGAGACGGTGGTGCGGGAGGCGCTGTATTGCTCGAAGCCGATAGAAATATAAATACATTTATTGCTTTTAGAAGCAAGAAAATATACAGGGCAGGTAACGGGGGTGACGGAGGAAGCAGGAAAAAGCACGGTAAGAATGGCGATGATGTAGTAATAAAGGTACCTGTCGGTACCATAGTATATGCAATGGAAAACGGACAGGAAGTGTACATTGAGGACCTGGATGAGCATGGGAAGGTAGTGACGATTGCCGTAGGAGGCAGGGGTGGGTTGGGCAATATGCATTTTGCCACGCCTTCCAATCAGGCGCCGAGAAAAGCAACCGTCGGAGAAGCGGGAGAGGAACAGTATCTTGTGCTCGACCTCAAATTAATTGCGGATATCGGGGTGATAGGACATCCGAACGCGGGAAAATCGACTTTGCTTGGCACCGTATCGGCAGCCAGGCCGAAGACAGCCGATTATCCCTTTACCACGATCGAGCCGGTGCTCGGTGAGGTTGAAATAGGAAACAGGTATATCATCGTGGCAGAGATACCGGGAATTATAGAAGGAGCACATAGCGGAAAAGGACTGGGACTCGAATTCTTGCGGCATGCGGAAAGAACGAGGGTATTGCTTTACCTGTTGGACGGCAGCTCGAACGATATCACCGGTGACTACAGTAGCCTCAGCAGTGAATTACAATTATACAGTACGGCACTGGCACAGAAACCGGGAATAGTTGCAGTGAACAAGATAGATATGCAGGAAGTACGGGATAGAAAAAACGAGTTAGCTAAAATACTCAAGAATACAGGTATGCCTGTTTATTTTATTTCAGCCGCATACGGAGAAGGCATCCCGGAATTGCTAGAAGGCCTGCTACGAATATATGACAGGGAATATGAAGATGTAGTGGAAAGGGAAACTCCGCCCGTCATATTCAAACCGAAACCGGAGCAAAGGCGGCGTTAAAATGAGAATCGGGATACTGGGCGGAACATTCGATCCTGTTCATCTGGGTCATCTGAAAATAGCCGAAACCGCGCTCAAACAATTAGAGCTTGGCCGCGTGCTTTTTTTGCCCGCCGGTCAACCGTGGCTAAAAATGGACAGAGATGTTACGCCTGCAATACACCGTAAAGCAATGATCGAAATCGCAATAGCAGACTATGAAAAGTTTGAGTTGTCGACCGTAGAGATGGAACGTAAAGGCGCCACATATACCGTGGATACACTTGAATTCATTCACCGGACGATTGACGACGCAACGGAGATATATTTCCTTCTGGGATGGGACAGCCTGATTCAGTTTCCTCAGTGGAAACAGCCTGAAAGGATTGTAAAACTGTGCCGTATTGTAGCGTTCACCAGAAGCCGGATGGAACCGCCGGACCTGCAGGAAATGGAGAAAGAGATACCCGGAATTGTGCGCAGCACTACTATACTTGATATTCCTCCGATCGATATAAGCTCTTCGGATATAAGGGGCAGGATAGCACAGGGACTTTCTGTTAGCGATATGGTACCCGGCGGCGTGGAAGAATACATAAAAGCGCACCGGCTATATATACCGGGCTGAAACCTGTATTTCTGAAGGCGGACAGCGTCCGTCTTTTTAGATATCCAGGTTTTTCACGCTCTTTGCGTGGGCCTGAATGAAGGACTTCCTCGGCGGGACTTCGCTACCCATGAGCATATGGAATACCCAGTCAGCTGTCATCGCATCGCTGACCTCAACCCTGAGCATCGTTCTGGTTTCGGGATTCATGGTTGTCTGCCATAATTGCTCAGGCGTCATTTCTCCCAGACCTTTATACCGCTGGACCTCAACTTTTCTGTGTTCTTTAAGTTCGGCCAGCTTGGCGTCTCTTTGCTGGTCCGAATATAGCCAGTATTCGTTTTTACCTGACTGGATTTTGTAAAGCGGCGGCTGGGCGATATACAGGTGACCTTCAGTGATAAGTTCCGGCATATTCCGATAGAAAAATGTGAGAAGTAATGTACGGATATGCGCACCGTCTACATCGGCATCTGTCATGATGACGATTTTATGATAACGCAGCCTGGTAAAATCTATCTGGTCTCCGATACCGCTTCCCAGGGCAGTGATCATTGCGCGAATTTCTTCGTGTCCCAGTATCTTGTCCTGTGCTGCTTTCTCTACGTTGATAATTTTTCCGCGCAGGGGAAGGATGGCCTGGAACCGGCGGTCTCGCCCCTGTTTTGCCGAACCGCCTGCTGAATCGCCCTCAACCAGAAATAGCTCGCAGTTCTGGGGATTTTTATCCGAGCAGTCTGCCAGCTTTCCGGGAAGCGTCCCGAACTCCGAACTGCTCTTTTTAAATATAAGATCCCTTGCTTTGCGAGCCGCTTCTCGAGCTTTCGCCGAGATAGTGCATTTTTCTATAATTGATTTTGCCGTGTCCGGATGCTGTTCGAGGTAAAGGGAGAGTCCGTCAGAAACAACCGACTCCACATGGGTCTTTACTTCGGGGTTTCCCAGTTTGGCTTTTGTCTGTCCCTCGAACTGCGGGTCTGTTATTTTAACGCTTATTACAGCAGTCAATCCGTCTCTTACATCATCGCCCGATAAGTTCGGATCGCTATCTTTAAGGAGCTTATTCTTTTTGGCGTAGTCATTGAGGATACGGGTCAGGGCTGAACGGAAGCCGGTTAGATGGCTTCCGCCATCTACGGTGTTCACACAGTTTGCGAAACTCCGCGTCGATTCAGCAAGACCGTTATTATACTGAAGCGCCGCCTCTACAGTGGTGCTATTGACTGCGCCGGATAGATATATCGGCTGATTGTGAAGTACATGGCGGCTTCTGTTGAAACGGCTGACAAGGCTGGATATACCGCCTTCGAATATATAGGTCGCTTCCTGGTCGTTACGCTCGTCTTTCAGGCATAACCGGAGACTCTTATTCAGATATGCCAGTTCTTTCATACGGAGACACAGCGTAGAGAAATCATAGTCGTAGTCTCCGAAGATTTCCGTATCGGCCAAAAAGCGTATTGTTGTTCCTGTTGCTTCGGTATCCCCGATGACTTTTACTCTGTCGACTGGATTACCGCGATTATACTTCTGATAGTGTATTTTCCCATCACGTCTTACCTCGACTTCGAGCCATTCCGATAGTGCGTTTACCACTGAAGCGCCGACGCCGTGAAGACCGCTGGATACCCGGTAGCTCTGACCGCCGAACTTCGCACCGGCATGGAGTTTGGTCATTACTGCCTCAAGGGCGGACGCTTTGGTGGCAGAGTGAATATCCACGGGGATGCCCCGGCCGTTATCGATTACGGTGATGGATTTGTCTTCGTGAATGATCACCTCTGTGCAGGTGCAGAACCCCGCCATTGCTTCATCTATCGTGTTATACACTATCTCGTAGACAAGGTGATGAAGCCCTTCACGATCGGTATTGCCGATATACATTCCGGGTCTTTTACGTACTGCCTCGAGTCCGTCAAGTATTCGTATATCTTCTGCTGTATAATGATTGATATTATTGTTATTAGTTGTTTCCTCTACCATTACTCACTTATCCATGAAATAAAATGCATTTTTTCTGAACGACTTGGGACACGGGTGGTTAATAGATAATCATTAATGCCATATGTTGTGCTTCAGACAAACCGCTACACAACCTATTCCACTTTAATTGTATCATATCGAGGCATAAAAATAAAGCTTCCGGCGTCATTAGTTACCCGGTTATATAAAAATTGGAACGTGTTTTTTTTATGGCAGGGGTAAATTTAATTTGCCCTCTCGCTCTATCTTACGTAAAATAAGGAGAACCAGACGTTACTAAAACAGTTGTAGTGGTTTCGCTTTATAGCGGGATCGCGGGCAATGTAAAAGTTTTAGGGAAACAGCGGTACCCTTTGACACACGTATGGTACGGTGATAAAATAAATTCCGGTCATTTTCAGTCGTATATCTATGAGGAAATCGCTTTAATACTGTTTCCTGCATCTTATGTTGTGTAAAACGTCCTTCTCAATATGTAGAAAAAGGAGGCTCAGGTGATTTTAATCGGTGAAAGTATTCATGTGATATCCAAAGCTGTTAACGATGCAGTAAAAGACAAAGATCCAAAGGTAATACAGGAACTGGCTAGAACTCAAGCTGAAGCGGGAGCAAACTACATCGATTTAAACCTCGGTCCAGCCAAAAAAGACCCCGAATTAACCACTGAGTGGCTTGTCAATGCCATTCAAGGAGTAACCGACCTTCCTATCTCGGTTGATACGATGAATTCCGTAGCTATGGAAGCCGGTCTGAAAGTCTGTAAGACGAGACCGCTGCTCAATTCAGCTTCAGGAAAAGCGGCCAGTAAAGAGAAAATGATGCCGCTGGCGAAAAAATATAACACCGATGTGGTCATCTCTGTGATCACAGACGCTGGTTGTCCACCGGATGTCGATTCAAGAGTGGAAAGTATCATGGATACCGTTGCATATGCGAATGAACTCGGCATTGAGAACACTGATATCTGGGTCGACCCGATAATAATACCTGTAAGCGCAGACCAGCGACAGGCAGTTGAAGACCTCGAGTTTATGAAAATTCTCGGCGACCTTTTACCCGATGTTAAATCGACCGTAGGCCTGTCGAATGTCTCCAACGGGACCCCCGAAGAGCTCAGAGGAATTCTCAACCGTACCTATATGGTAATGCTGGGCAGGTACGGACTGTACTCGGCAATCGTCGACGTGTTCGATACTGAACTGGTGAAACTAAACAATGGCGAATTGCCAGGTATAGTCGATCTTATATATAAGGTAATGGATGGCGAAGCGGTCGATGCAGCATCGCAAACTGAAAAGGACTACGTAAAGACCGTCAAGGTACTACTGGGAGAAACGCTCTACTCGCATGCCTGGCTTGAATAATATAATGATGATAGTAGTGTAAAGGAGAGGAAAATGGAGTACAAAGCACCTCTGGAAACATATAGTGGGAAAGTAGCGGAAGTGGTTGTAGGGAAAGGGAATGCGGCTGTGAAAATAGGCGGAGAAAATGTGCTCCCCTTTCATTTTTTTGAAGGAAAGATAGAGAACAAACCGCGCATCGCACTCGAACTTTATGATATCGATCCCACGAACTGGTCCGAATGGGTCCGGCAACCCTATGAGGGTATCATGGCTGACCCGGCCGCATGGGCAAAGAAATGTGTTGAATATGGCGCGGAGATGGTCCTTATCAGGTTGATGAGCACTGACCCTGCAGGTGATAACGGTCCGGCCGATAAAGCCGCCGCAAATGTGAAACAGGTAGTAGACGCGGTTAGTGTCCCTGTGATCGTATACGGGTCCGGCGATGAGACCAAGGACATTGAAGTACTATCAAAGGTAGCAGAGGTGTGTGACGGTGACGGCCTGCTTCTCGGGCCGGTTGTAAAAGAAAATTATGAACCGATAAGCAAAGCGGCGCTGGAGCACGGGCACAGCATTATTGCTCAAACGCCGCTCGATATCAATCTGGAGAAAGAACTGAACGTCAAACTGTTAAAAACATTTCCTCCGGACCGGATCGTTATCGATCCGTTAAGCTCCGGGCTTGGCTATGGCATGGAGTATAGCTTTACCATTATGGAAAGGACCAAGCAGATCGGTATTATTTTTGGTGACGCGACCATGCAGATGCCTATTATCGCCGACCTTGGAGGAGAGTGCTGGAAGACGAAGCAGGCGAAAGAGAGCAAAGAACAGGGGATCCTTTGGGAGAGCACCGCAGCGACCAGTTTGCTCCTTGCAGGGGCAAATATTCTCGTACTGAGACATCCTGAGAGCCTGAAAATGATGAAAGAAGTCATCGAGGGCAAAATATAGCATATCTTTTATTTGTCCGGAACTCGGACCGTACTTATAATGGATGTAGTAGACAATGATTTGCCGGAAGCATGGTCATTGTATGAAATGTTCGTTCAAGGAGGAATAGATTATGGCGGTTAATGTGGAAAAGAAAAAGCATACACATGAGGATGATGTAAGAGAAGTCATACGGGGAGATGATCTCTGGGAACCTATCGGGCATACGCCGATGCCTCAAATTCCCGACCTTCGAAACTGGGATATGAGGTTGATGAAGCAGTATAAACCTTTCTATGCACCGATGTGCGATATGTGCTGTTTCTGTACCTACGGTAAGTGCGATCTTACCGGCGACAAGCGGGGTGCCTGCGGTATTGATATCTCGGCTCAACAGGCAAGGGTCGTATTGCTTGCGTGTTGTATGGGAATGTCGGCTCACGGCGGGCACGGACGGCATATTCTTCATTATTTGATACCGAAACTCGGAAGAGATTATAAAATTGATCTCGGCGACCAGGTAAACGTCGAAGCTCCGCATATCAGAACAGTGCTCGGACTGAAACCGGAGACGCTCGGAGACCTTGAGAAAGCTATTGAATATGCGGAAAGTCAGCTTATTCATCTCATTTCATCGCTGCATACAGGACAGGAAGGCTCTTCGCTCGACTACGAATCGAAGGCACTCCACGTTTCGATGCTCGATCATGTCGTAATGGAAGTATGTGATATTGCCGAAATAGTGGGATTCAATTATCCCACGTCTGTTGCAGATACACCGATGGTGGATATGGGATGGGGTTCAATAGATAAGACCAAGCCTATGATATTGCTCATCGGCCATAATCCGGTGACCGCAATTCCCATAATCGATTACCTGAATGAACACGGCCTCGCCGACCAGGTAGAAGTTGGCGGGATTTGCTGCACCGCGCTGGAAATCACCCGGTATAGCCAGAGGGCGAAAATAATCGGTCCGCTCTCACGTCAGCTTTATTTTGTAAGAAGCGGCTTGGCGGATGTAATAGTAATAGATGAACAATGTATCAGGACCGACATACCCAAACAGGCGTCGCTGGTTGGTTCCGCGTTGATCGCAACATGCGATAAAGCATGTCATGGCCTCGAGGATATGAAACATAAAGAGATAAATGAAATCGTGAGGTCTATGGTCGATCAGGGACAGCATACATTGATATTCGACCCGGAAAAAGCCGCCGAAGTCGCAGTAAAAGTAGCAATGGAACTGGCTCCGAAGAGAAATAAAAGGCAGGTTACACCGGAAGAGGTACCCGATCTCGCCAAAGACCACAGGCTGTGTAATATGTGCAGCCAGGTCTGCCCCAACCTGTTGCCGGTCGGTGATGCCATCGAGGCAGCGAAGAATGGAGACCTGACGCTTCTTGCCGAGGTATTTTCCAAATGTATCGGGTGCGGAAAA
Organism: uncultured Dehalococcoidales bacterium; assembly: GCA_964485235.1. Taxonomy (GTDB): domain Bacteria; phylum Chloroflexota; class Dehalococcoidia; order GIF9; family UBA5629; genus CAZAIO01. The sequence goes on along the minus strand of CAZAIO010000055.1, from coordinate 6,123 downwards.
TGTGAGCAGGAATGCCCGCGGCATGTACCAATTATCAAGATGATGCAGGCTGTAGCAGGGAGCGAAACATGGAAAGTGCGAGCGGGTAGAGGTCCGGTCATGGATACCGAGATACGAAAAGTCGGTGCACCGCTTGTGCTCGGCACCATTCCGGGAATAATCGCTGTAGTAGGTTGTTCCAATTTCCCCGAGGAAATCACTGAGATTGCGGATATAGTAGAGGAGTTTGCCAAAAGAAAATATATTGTCGTGCTCACCGGGTGTTCCGCTATGGCAGCGGGCATGAAAAAAGACAAAGACGGGAAAACAGTCTATGAGAAGTTTCCTCCTAATTTCGATTCGGGAGGTGTGATAAATATTGGCTCATGTGTGTCTAATGCGCATATCACAGGAGCTGCCATGAAAGTCGCCAATATATTCGCGACGCTGCCGCTCAGAGGAAACTACGAAGTAATCGCCGATTACATTCTTAATCGCGTTGGTGCCTGCGGTCTCGCCTGGGGTGCGATGTCTCAGAAAGCGGCGTCGATCGCTACCGGATGTAACCGGTTGGGTATACCTGTCGTACTCGGTCCGCACTCTGCGAAATACCGGAGGCTTTTTATGAGTCGAAAGGGAGAGGACGACTGGACGGTAATGGACGGTAGAGAAGGCAAACTGGTAGATACCGGCGAACCGTCCCCCGAACATTTGATCACCGTGGTTGAGTCCAAAGAAAGAGCTATGGTAACCATGGCGAAGCTCTGTATCAGGAAGAACGATACACCGCAGGGAAGGCAACTGAAGCTTACCCACTATGTCGGATTACATAAACAGTATCTCGGAGGCCTGCCCGAAGACCTTCATCTCTTTATACGAAAGACTTCCGATATACCGATTTTCTTTAAAAAGGAGATATTACCCTATCTGGAAAAGGTCGGCTGGAAAGAGAAGCCGGTACTGACCCTGCCGACATGGATCGGCACGTATCCATCTGAAGTTCCTCTGGATGCGGTCATTCATTGAGTTCGACAGGGAAATAGCTCGAGCAGGGTATTAAGAAAGGAGGGAATATGTCGACCGGAACCTTACCGTTTCACCATGTAAATACATTGACAGGGACGAAATCGGCGAAGCTAATAGAAGACCCCGATGAATACGCATATTTTATCAAGCGGGCGAACAGGCCACTGCTGGTTATCGGGCCCCGGACGCTTACCATGACACTCGGGGAAAAGCTGTTGCTGGAGTATGCCATAGCGATTGCAAAAACACTGGATATACCTGTGTGTGCGACCGCTCATACTAAAAAGAAGCTCGTAGAGATGGGTATCGAACCTGCAAGCAGCTACGATATTATCGAAATACTTAACCACCTGAAGGATCCTGAATGGAAAGGGGTAAAAGGCGAAGGAAACCATGACCTGGTACTGTTCCTGGGCATAAGGACAGACCTTGCCACGCAGGGACTTTCAACGTTGAAACATTTTGCACCCCATCTCAAGACCATGACACTTTGCAAATACTATTACCCACATGCCAGTTATTCCTTGCCCAACTACAGAAAAGACGACAAGTGGAAAGAGTTTCTGGAAACGCTTATAGAAAAATTATCGGAAAAGGAGGCTTAAAATGGCAGGTATATTTCCGGTTGACGTGGGCCCGCAATACGAAGGCGAGGTTATCAGAAAAGATGATATGTACGTCGAGCTCGGCGGCCCGAAGCAGAAGAATAAGTTCGAACTGGTTACGTTGAAAAGCATGGATGAAGTCGAGAATGAGAAGATAGAGGTAATCGGACCGGACCTGAGCGAAATGGAGGAAGGAAGCAGCTACCCCATTGGCATGATGATAGATGTTGCCGGCGAAAAGCTTGAAAAAGATATGGAACCGGTCTTCGAAAGACGGCTCCATCTCTATACCAACTACATAGAGGGTTTCTATCATATGAACCAGAGGGATGATGTGTGGATGCGGATCAATAAGGACTCGTACAACAAAGGGCTGAACTCGTTCGAGGCAATCGGCCAGATATTGATGTTTTTATATACTTCGGAGCTGGACGTCATCGAGAAGATCTCTATCACGTTTGTGACCGATGAAAAGAAAGTGGTAGAATTGCTGGCGAAAGCGAAAGAGGTCTACCAGGCGAGGGACGAGAGAGCTCGCGGACTGAGAGATGAGGATGTCGAGGAGTTTTATAGCTGCGCGCTCTGCCAGAGTTTCGCGCCGACGCATATTTGTATCGCTTCACCGGACCGGATTGCCAATTGCGGCGCAATCAGCTGGTTCGACGGAAGAGCCGCTTACAAGCTCGATCCCGAGGGACCGGTGCAGGAAGTCAAGAAAGGCGAGTGTCTTGATGCGGCAAGGGGCGAATATGCCGGTTGTAACAAGCTCGGTGAAGAAAAATCCATGGGCGCGTATAACAGAGTTTACCTGCACAGCGCATTCGAATTTCCGCACACTTCCTGCGGTTGTTTCCAGGCCATCTGGTTCTACATACCGGAAGTGGATGCGTTCGGCCTTGTCCATCGTGATTTCGTTGGTGAAACGGTTATCGGCGTACCTTTTTCCACTATGGCTGCCGATACCAGCGGCGGAAGACAGGTAGAGGGCTTCCTCGGGCTGGCGCTGGAATATTTGAGATCGCCCAAGTTCCTGCAGGCGGACGGCGGTTTGAGAAGGCTCGTCTGGGTACCCAAGGAGATAAAGGAACGGTATAAGGATGCCATACCGGCAGATGTATACGACAAAATAGCGACAGAGGACGACGTGAAGAACGTCGACGAGCTGTTGGAGTTCCTCGATAGAGTAGAACACCCCTGGCTGAGAGGCGAAGTGGAGCTTCCAATATAAAAATAGAGGAGGACTATCATGGCGCTGAAAGGCACCGATATTGTGAAAAAGCTTCCGGAGGGAGGCAAAAAGAACTGTCGTAGCTGTGGTTTTCCCACATGTTTTGCATTTGCTATGAAGCTTGCCGGAGGCGGTATTTCATTGGAAAAGTGCCCGTACCTGTCGGATGAGATCAAAGCGGAACTGGAAGACGCGCTTGCCCCGCCGGTAAAGCTGGTAACTGTAGGCACCGGCGATAATGCGCTGAAGATCGGTAATGAAGAAGTGGTCTACAGGCATGAAAAGACGTTTGTCCATCAACCCGGCTTTGCCCTGCTTATATCCGATAAGGAATCGGATGCGCAGGTAGACGCGAAGATTAAAAAGCTGGAGGACACGCAGTTCGGCTGGGTGGGAGTCACCCTGAAGGCAGACCTTTTAGCGCTGTATAACGAATCGGGAGACAAAGCCCGGTATGAATCGCTGGTGAAAAGAATATGCGAAAAGACTCAGTTCAGCGTGGTCCTTATATCGGAAGATGTGGATGCGCTGCTTGCCGCGAAAGAAATATGCGCAGCGAGAAAGCCGCTTCTCTATCCGGTAACGCAGGACAATATCGATAAAGTAATTGCAGGGATTAAAAGTGCGCCCGTACCGGTCGCAGTCCGTGGAAAGAGCGTGGAAGAGCTAATACCGCTCACCATGAAGCTCAAGGAGGCCGGTATAGAGGAGGTAGTCCTCGATCCGGGTTCACGTACCTTGCAGGATGCCGTCCGGGACCAGACATTGATCAGACGGGCTTCTTTAAAACAGAACTTCAGGCCGCTCGGATATCCGACAATAGGATTTCCGTGCTTCATGACCGGTGACAAGATGAGGCAGATAATCCTGGCTGCTATGTTTGTGATCAAGTACCCGGGTATCATCGTGTTGTCCGATATCGACAAATCGACCATATTGCCTTTGCTGGTTCAGCGGCTTAATATATATACGGACCCCCGTATCCCGATGTCGGTTGAAGAAAAGGTATACGAGATACTTGAGCCGGATGAGAATTCACCCGTGCTGCTCACTACCAACTGGGCGTTAACCTATTTCATTGTCGCCGGTGAGATAGAGGGGAGCAAGATCCCCTCCTGGCTGTGCGTAAAAGAGGCTGAAGGTCTCGGTGTATTGACCGCCTGGTCTGCGGGTAAATTCTCCGGGGATTCCATCGGACCGTTTATTAAAAAGTCGGGGATAGAGCAGAAGACGAAAGTTCGAAAGCTCATCATTCCGGGAAAAGCGGCGCGAATTAAGGGAGAACTGGAAGAATATTTACCTGACTGGGAGATTATCGTGGGACCCAGAGAGGCGAGCGAAATTCCGGGCTACTTGCCGGCTCTCGTAAGCAAGTGGAAGAATTAGAAGAGTTCGAAAAGCAGATTGAAGCAATTCTGACGCCGGACAAGCAGGAAAAGCGCCGCTTGATTGCCCTTTTGCAGGAAGTCCAGCAGAAGCTTGGCTATTTGTCGAAAGAGGCGATGATACGTATCGCTGCCTTTCTTGATATACCGCCGAGCGCGGTATACAGTGTTGCCACATTTTATAACCAGTTCCGCTTCGTTCCCCCCGGCAAACATCCGGTAAGCGTTTGTATGGGCACTGCCTGCCACATGGCGGGCGGTGATCTGGTCCTCGATGCAATGGCACGGGAACTGGATATCGACGTTGGCGGCGTCACGAAAGACAGACAATTCAGCCTTGACAGGGTTGCCTGTATAGGTTGCTGTGCCCTCGCGCCGGTGGTGACTATCGAGGACAAAATATATGCAAGGATGAAGCCGCCGGGCGTCGAAGAAGTCCTTTTCCTTGCGAAAAAGACCGGGAAAAAAACACCTGAAGCACAACGTGAGGAAAAATGACCTTTGAAGAGCTGCAAAACAGGGCGAAGGAGAAATGGGAGTCGCTGTATCGCGGCACAATCCCTCATGTGCTTGTCGGCACTGCTACATGCGGGCGCGCTGCCGGTGCGCTTGATGTGGTGAATGCCTTCAGGGAAGAGCTTGCTCGCCGGAATGCGGAGGCAATAGTGTCGGAGGTCGGCTGCATCGGGCTGTGCTCCCTGGAACCTCTGGTTACCATTATAAGACCTGATTCTTTTACCGTATGCTATCACAACGTAACGCCGCAGATGGTCCCCACGCTGATCGAAGGATATATTGAGGGAGACGATCCTGTACTGGACCTGGCGCTGGGAACCGTGGAAGGAGGGGGCGGAGAGGCGGTCTACATTCCCGAGCTTCCCCGGTTTGAACACGAACATCGCCTGCTCCTGCGCAACTGCGGTTACAATGACCCCGATAGCATCGATTGCTATATTGCGGGCGGCGGCTACAGCGGGCTCGCCGCGGCGCTGAAAATGGAACCCGGCGCGATAATTGAAGAGATTAAAAAGTCGGGACTGAGAGGACGCGGCGGTGCCGGTTTTTCAACGGGAGCGAAATGGGAACTCTGTTACAACGCGCAGGGGAATGAGAAGTACGTCATCTGCAATGCGGATGAAGGCGACCCCGGAGCGTTCATGGACCGGATTGTTCTGGAGAGCGATCCGCACCAGGTTGTAGAAGGTATGATCATTGCCGGTTATGCGATCGGGGCGCAGAGCGGGTTTATTTATATCAGGGCGGAGTATCCGCTTGCCATAGAGCGACTGGAGAAAGCTCTCGGGCAGGCCGAGAAAATGAATATGCTTGGCAACAATGTAATGGGAAGTGACCATAGCTTTACCATTGAGATAGCCCGCGGCGCGGGGGCGTTTGTCTCCGGTGAAGAGAGCGCACTTATGCGGGCGGTCGAAGGGTCTCGGTCCTGGCCCTCGCGGCGGCCGCCTTATCCTTCCGAGTCCGGACTGTGGGGCAAGCCGACGCTTATCAATAATGTAAAAACGTTTGCATTCATCCCTTTAATTGTAGAGAGAGGCGCTGAATGGTTTGCCGGAATAGGGACGGAACACAGCAAAGGGACTGCACTGTTCGCACTGGCGGGAAAGACGGAACATACGGGACTTGCCGAGGTGGAGATGGGCACCACGCTGCGACGGTTGATATTCGACATCGGCGGAGGGATAAGGGACCGGAAGCTGTTCAAGGCGGTACAGATAGGCGGTCCTTCGGGAGGCTGCCTGCCGGAATCGATGTTGAAGACACCTGTGGATTTCGATTCTCTCCGTGAAGCGGGCGCAATAATGGGTTCTGGGGGTGTGATCGTGATGGACGAGGACAATTGCATGGTCGACACGGCGAAGTTCTTTCTGGACTTTATACA
>CAZAIO010000054.1:0-18176 GCA_964485235.1 uncultured Dehalococcoidales bacterium | reverse complement strand
TCCCTCCCAGGCGGAGCTTCGATATCTCTATATACCAGTCGCAGAAGTCTCCCCAGAAGAAATCATGGACCTGCCGTTCCGCTTCTCCGAACTGGTAATCCGTGAGCAGGTCGTTCACCTGGGCGATGGTCCGTTGTAATTTGCTTATGATCCAGCGGTCTTCCAGTATTTCGGGGTGTGCCGCCGCCTTTTCTATCGTTTTATAGTCCGCTATGGGACTTGTGTCCAGGCTCTGTAATACGAACCGTGCTGCATTCCATATTTTATTGGCGAAGTTCCGTCCGGCTTCGAGCTTATGCTGTCCTATGTTCGTATCGTTGCCCGGCGACGTGCCGGTGCTCACCGCAAAGCGGAGCGCATCGGTGCCGTATTCGTCGATAGCAACGAGCGGGCTCAGTACATTTCCTTTCATCTTGCTCATCTTTTCGCCTTTTTCGTCGCGCACCAGACCGTGCAGATACACCGTGTGGAACGGGATCTCGCCGGTATCCTCGATTCCCATCATGATCATCCGGGCGACCCAGAAAAACAGGATGTCATATCCGGTCTCCATGACGGACGTGGGATAGAAATAGTCGAGGTCTTCCGTCTTGTCGGGCCAGCCAAGGGTCGAGTGGGGCCACAGCCCGGAGCTGAACCATGTGTCAAGCACATCGGGGTCCTGTGTTATAGCGGTTGAACCACATTTGCTGCACGACTGAGGCTCTTCTATTGCCACGGTGATCTCGTTGCATGCGGAGCAGTACCAGACGGGGATTCGATGTCCCCACCAGAGCTGGCGGCTGATGCACCAGTCGCGGATGTTTTCCATCCAGTTCTGGTAGACCCTGGTAAAACGCTCGGGTATTATTTTTATACTGCCGTCGGTCACTGCCCTGGTGGCAGCTTCGGCGAGCGGCGCGATTTTCACGAACCATTGTTTGCTCACTTCAGGCTCGATCATGGTCTTGCAGCGGTCGCAATGTCCTACTGCATGGGCGTGAGGTTCGATCTTCTCCAGCAGTCCCGCTTTTTCGAAGTCCTCGATTATTTTCTTACGGCACTCGAAGCGGTCGAGCCCGCAATAAGAGCCGGCCTGTTCGCTTATCGTTGCATCGGGATTAAGTATATGGATGATTTGCAGGTTTTGTCTCTGTGACATATCGAAGTCCACTGGGTCGTGTGCCGGTGTGATCTTGACCGCGCCGGTACCGAAACTGGAATCAACGGCTTCATCCGCTATTATGGTGATCTCTCTGTTGATAACCGGGAGCACGACCTTTTTGCCGATTACGCCGGTATAGCGTGAGTCCTGAGGGTTCACCGCAACGGCGGTATCGCCGAGGTATGTCTCCGGCCTGGTTGTTGCCACTGTAATATAACCTGTGCCGTCGGCGAACGGATAGCGCATATAATATAAATTTCCGGTGATGTCTTTATGCTGTACTTCAAGGTCCGAAAGTGCGGTACGGCAACGGGGGCACCAGTTGATGATACGTTCGCCCTGATAAATGAGTCCCTTATCATACAACCGTTTGAACGCGGTGCGGACGGCGCGTGCCGGTCCTTCGTCGAGGGTGAACCGCTCACGGGTCCAGTCGCAAGAGACGCCCAGCCTCCGGTGTTGATAGGTGATCTTATGGCGTGATTGCCCCACCCATTCCCAGACACGCTCAATAAATTTCTCTCTGCCCAGCTTGTACCTGTCGGTCCCTTCTGCGGCGAGCTTCTGCTCCACGACTACCTGTGTTGCGATCCCTGCATGGTCGACTCCGGGAAGCCATAATGTCGGCTCACCTTTCATGCGATGCCACCGGGTCATGATATCTTCCAGCGTTGCGGTGAGAGCGTGCCCTACATGAAGCTCTCCCGTTACATTGGGAGGAGGCATGATAATTACAAACGGTTTTTTTGAACGGTCTATTTCAGGCGTAAAATAGCCCTTCTCTATCCAGAAGTTATACCATTTTTCTTCGACCTCTTTGGGTTCGTATGCTTTGGGAATATCAGGCATAAAAAAAACCTCACCTATTCAACAATTTTAATATGATCATTCCGGTCAGCGGTTGAAATGATACAGATATGCTATACCTGTCTGTCCGGGAAAATGCCCACGACTCTATCTAAAATCCTGTCGGCAACTTCTCTTTTTGGCAACAGGGGAAGCTCCTCCGCATTTCCTTTGCGATCGATGATAACAACCCGGTTATTATCGCTGCCGATACCGCTATCGGAAGCGGTAATGTCGTTCCCAACGATGAGATCCAGTTGTTTGTTCTTCAATTTTTCCGTTGCATTCGCAATCAGGTCGTGACTTTCAGCGGCAAAGCCGACCCTTATAAAATCACCTTTGACGTTTTCGAGAATATCCACGGTCTTGCACAGTTCAAGGTTAAGGCCGGGTGAAGCATGACGTTTCAATTTTTTATCCGATACATTGACCGGCCGGTAGTCTGCAACTGCCGCCGCCATTATCAAAACGTCTGAGGTAGCCACTGATTTTTTGACCGCCTCGTACATCTCTTCCGCGGTACGGATAGCGACTGTCTCCACATGGGATGGTTTTGCTATCGCGCAGGGAGCGCTGACAAGCGTTACCTGTGCTCCGCGGTCCCGCGCCGCTTCCGCCAGAGCATATCCCATTTTCCCCGACGAGCTATTGGTAATACATCTGACAGGATCGATCGGCTCCTGTGTGCCGCCCGCGGTAATGGTGATCTTTTTACCGGCGAGGTCGCCTTTTTGCCCCAGTACATGACGGATAGCGCTGACTATTTCCGCTACGTCGATGAACCGCCCTCTGCCGCTGATGCCGGATGCAAGCCTGCCGTAGGCGGGTCCCACGATGTTAACTCCTCTGGCACGTAATTTTTCGAGGTTCTCCTGCGTCACCACGTTTTCGAACATATTCACGTTCATTGCAGGTGACACTAAAACGGGCGCTTTCGTTGCCAGTACCGTACAGGTGAGCATATCGTCCGCGATGCCGCCCGCTATCTTTGCAACAATGTTTGCAGTTGCCGGAGCGATAACCACTATATCGGCCGCTTCCGCAAGCGCAACATGCTCAACGCTGTATTCGGATGCCAGGTCGAACATCTCTGTCACAACCGGTCTGCCCGTTATATTGCGAAAAGTCAGCGGGGTGACAAACTCCTGCGCAGACCTGGTCATGATGACCTCTACCCTGGCACTTGCCTGCGTAAGCTGGCTGGCGAGCTCGACCGCTTTATAGGCGGCGATACTGCCTGTCACGCCGAGTACGATTGTTTTATCTTTCAGTCCCATAGTTTTACTATACTTATTTCCTGTTCATCTCGTAAATAATGCGCAGTCCGTCCAGTGTAAGGTCCTGATTGACCTCTTCTATCGACGTTGTTTCCTGGGCCAGGAGGCCGGCATATCCGCCGGTTGCCACTACTTTTGCTTTTACGCCAAGCTCTTTCTGGATGCGGTCGACGATGCTTTCTATCAGTCCTACATAGCCGAAAACTATACCCGAATGCATGGCGCTGATGGTATTTGAACCTATTGTCCGTTTCGGATGCGTGAGTTCCACCCTCGGCAACGCCGCTGTCCTGCTGAACAACGCTTCGGTTGCTATTGCGATACCGGGCGATATCACGCCTCCTATATAATCGCCGTTTTCAGCGACAACGTCGAAAGTGGTTGCCGTACCGAGATCGATCACTATTACAGGACCGCCGTACAGGTGGTGCGCTGCAACAGCATTGACCACACGGTCGGTACCGACCTCGCGCGGATTGTCCATGCAGATCCTCACGCCGGTCTTGACGCCTGCTTCAACGGTGAGGACATCGGCATTGAAATAGCGTTTACATGCATCATTAAAAACACCTACAAGCGGCGGCACTACGCTACACAGTACCACTTCGGTAATTTCGGAAGGCGATATTCCTTTTAGTTCGAAAAGGCTACACATTACCATGGCATATTCGTCTGCCATACGGTGTACTCCGGTAGCCATACGCCACGTACCTTTTAATTTCTTGTGACTGTCAAAAACGCCCATAACAATTGTGGTGTTACCAACGTCAATTGCAAGCAACATGTTTTTTTAATATCCCCCCCTTTATTTACCAGTGTGCATAACAAATTTCCGGCAGCAGGAGTAATATTTCCTTACCAATTATATACGAGTAAGTATAGCATTAGTTTCAACTGCCTGTCACTGCCCGTTAAGCGGCATGTTTAGCTGAATAGCCGGAAAGATGGAAATACAGGGGAAGCGAAGAATATTTACTTGCTGTTCGATTCAGGACCATAAGGTCTTTTGTTTGCTGAAAATTCGTCGAGCTTTTCTTGCATGGCTTCCCAGTGGGTCCCGCGCCAGTAAATACGACGGCATACCGGGCATTGCATATAATATTTGAATGTCTTGTACACATGAGGAGGGACTATGCCCTGAACTTCGTCCCTGCTTTTTTCCAGAAGCCTCTCATTGCATTCCAGACAGAGCGAGAACGGACTGTAGTGGTAATCGAGGCCGAGCTCGTTCACGATCTGTTGAATCTGTAGTTCGGGGTCTTCTCCTTCAACAAGGATGGCTTTCAACGTACCGCTGGTAATAAGCCTCCGTTTCAATATGCCTGTATCTTTTGTGAGAATGGTCCTTTTTTCCTTGAGGGCAATTCTGACCATATCCCCGTCATCTTTGTCCCGGAATAACAACGCATCGTATCCCATGATGCGTAACCATTTTGCGAGTTTTCCGGCATTGATATCGACAATGAACCTGATATCCATTGTAACCACTTACTTCCGGTCTGTTAGTTTATATGGAGAGGGTTGAAGTTTGTATTGAAATCGTACACATCGCTGTGCTCTTTATCTTTGAAATAGGCAACAACCATGTAGGTTATCGGGGTCGCCAGTGTTTCATATATTGTCTTTGCGAGCCAGTGGCTCAGGATCATAATAAGGAGTGCTTGTGTAGGAAGTACGCCGGCAAATGCTATAGATAGCGCGATGACGCTGTCTATTCCCTGGCCTATTATTGTCGAGCCGATAGTCCTGCTCCAGAGCCATCTGCCCTTCGTGGCGATCTTCATTTTCGCGAGTACATATGAGTTGGAGAACTCCCCGGCTACATATGCCACAAATGATGCGAGGAGAAATCTTGGAGTACTACCCAGTATCCGATCGTACGCACTTTGTGCCTCAAAGGTAGACGCGGAAGGGAGAATTCCTCCGATCCAGAATGCTATAACTGCAATAAGATTGCACAGGAACCCCAGCCATATAATACTTCGCGCTTTCTTGTAACCGTATACTTCGGTCAATATGTCTCCGATTATATAGCTTAACGGGAAGATGATTATTCCTGCCGGTAAGGCAAACGGGCCTATGCTGACCTGCTTGACTATCAGAATGTTCCCGGTAATGAGACAGGTAACAAATAAAGCGGCGATTACTACAAACCTGTAGGAAATATTTGTGCTGTGTTGTGAGCCGGATGTCGATGTCATATTATAACCAGTGCCTGCGTCTGAACAGAAAGTACATAAGCAACGCAATAGCGAGGATAATAAACAGGATGATCGACATTGGTATCAGACTGCCGTTTTCCGTGCTGCCGAACAATGGCACATTCATACCATAGATGCTCGCGATGAGTGTGCCCGGTGCCAGGATTGCGGTGAGAATAGTCAGTACGCGCATGATCTCCTGTATTCTGTGTGAAGTGAGCCAGTTACTGGTCTCGGCGAGGCCGTCGACCACTTCTTTACAGTCTTCCAGCGCATCCCATATCTTGTTGGTGTGGTCCGCGATATCGCCGAAGTATATCTCCTGGTCTTCCTTTAGAAAAGGATAGTCTTCATTTTCCAGCGCTTCTACAACGCTTATCTGAGGGTGTATTACACGGCGGAAGGAGATAAGGTCACGGCGGATCAGCGAAATCTCCCTTACCGTTTCAGGGACTGTCCTTGTGAAGATAAGATCTTCGATTTTATCGATGTTGTCCGTAAGCTTGTTTACAATAGGGAAACAATAGTTTACCAGCCTGTCCAGTATATGGTAGAGCAAATAGCCGGAGCTGTAGCTTAAAAAATTGGCCCGTATTTCATCATTGATCTGACATTCCTTAAAGAACTTCGCCAGCGGTTTAAGGTCGCCACGGCAGTCTACGGTAACTACGTAGTTTTCTCCGATAAAAATGTTTACTTCGCTTGCCGTAGTGACCCTGTTCTCTTTATTGAAAACCGGAAAATGCATTACGATAAAGAGGTGGTCCTCATATTCATCTATTTTCGGACGCTGTACGCGACTCAGCACATCGTCCAGGTCCAGAGGATGAAAATGGAACGATTTGGATAGATAGTCCACCTCTTTAATGGTTGGTTTATCAATGTAGTACCATGTAAGCTTTCCTGCGCTTACAGTCTCTACATTCACATTTTCCGTATTGTCGACAGTTGCCATGAAATTTATTCCGTATTTATAAGTTAGTGTTTATTCTAACACAAAATACCTTCTTAGTAATTTAAATGAAGTAGAGAAAAAACCTTCGACAGGCAGTAAATATCGTAGTTTATATCAAGAGAAAGGACTTGATAAATAGCTTTTAACAGGATATAGTTTTTCTTATATGCAATAAAACTAGCGGATGAAGGAGAAGTCATAATGTTAGAATCGGGAATCGGGAAAATACGCGGACTTCAACAGATGTCGAATGATGAGGGGATTTTTACGATTTGCGCAATCGACCACAGGGGTTCATTGAAAAAAATGATGGAAAAAGGGCTGTCGATTAAAGCCGATTATCAGGATATGGTGGCAATGAAAATGGAGCTTTGCGCAATAGCAGTACATTATTCCAGTGCTGTGTTGCTTGACCCGAACTACGGCGCTGCCCAATGTATTGCATCATCCGTACTTCCGGGAAGTGTGGGCCTGCTGGTGAGTGTCGAAGCTACCGGTTATGAGACCGGGCCCGGGGGACGTATTACGACGTTACTGGATGGATGGAGCGTGGAGAAAATAAAACGTATAGGCGCTTCGGGGGTAAAAATTCTCGTCTATTTTCGCCATGACCTCGGCGATATCACGCGTACACAGATGGAATTGGTACAGCGTTTAGCCGGTGAATGCCGGACCTATGACATCCCTTTTCTCGTCGAACCGGTGAGCTACCCGGTAGACGGGCAGAAAGCGGGTACAAATGAATTTGCCGCTGAGAAACCGGAGCTGGTAATAGAAAATGCCCGCCGGATAACTGCATATCCGATCGATATATTAAAGACCGAATTTCCCGCCGATATGAATTATGAAAAAGACGAAGGGAAGCTCAGGGAAATATGTTTCAGGCTCAATGAGGCATCGCAGGTCCCGTGGGTATTGCTGAGCGCAGGTGTAGACTATGATACATTCTGCAAGCAGGTTGCCATTGCCTGCCAGACAGGTGCCTCCGGTTTTGTCGGAGGACGGGCCATATGGCAGGAGGCATTGCAGATAAAAGATACTAAAGACCGTGTCAATTTCTTGAATACGACGGTAGCAGACCGCCTGCAGGGACTTGTGGAAATTGCAGCAAAGTATGCCGTTCCGTGGTATCGTAAATATGGATTGAAGGAGAGCGCACTCACATCGATTGGTGAGGACTGGTATAAAACTTACTAATTATGAATACGTCATCGAAATCGTTGGTTGAAACAAGAAAAACGAAGATAGTGTGTACTATAGGGCCGAGCAGTCATACTGCGTCCCGTATACGTGCTTTGATTAAAGCAGGAATGGATGTCGCCCGCATTAATTTCTCGCACGGCACTTATGAAGAGCATGCACGGGATATCGATACGATACGGAGAGTCGCGAAAGATATGCGAAAACCCGTAGCGTTGTTGCAGGACCTGCCGGGTCCGAAAGACAGGACAGGCGCAGTAAAGGATGGCGTAGTCCAGTTAGAGGAAGGCAGTCATTTTGTACTCACAACCAGACAGGTACTCGGGGACAGGAAACAGGTAAGTATAGACTGGGCTGATCTGCCTATGAACGTGAAACTCGGTGATCTTATCTATCTTGATGACGGGATCATTAAACTCGAAGTTGTCTCAATAGACAATACGGATATACGATGTAAGGTCATAGTCGGCGCGTTGCTTCGAGATCACAGGGGTATAAATGTCCCTCAGATGGCGAGGAAGGTCAACCCTATGACGGATGTAGACTGGCAGCACCTTGAATTCGGTGTTGAGCATAAGGTTGATTTTATTGCCCTCTCATTTGTAAAAGATGCTAATGATATTATAGCCGTGAGGAATTTCTTGCGTGAGAAGGCTGCAGATATCATGTTGATCGCGAAAATAGAAAGACGCGAGGCTCTGGACAATCTTGAAGGGATACTGGATGCAGCCGACGGTGCAATGGTAGCGCGAGGTGACCTTGGTATTGAGATCCCGATTGAAGATATCCCCGTCGTACAGAAAGAGATTATACGTAAATGCAATCAACTGGGGAAACCGGTTATCGTCGCTACACAGATGCTGGAATCGATGGTGCATGCATCCCGTCCTACACGTGCTGAAGTTACCGACGTTGCCAATGCTATTTTCGACGGCACTGATGCTATCATGCTTTCTCAGGAGACGGCGATAGGAAGTTACCCTGTTGAAGCTGTGGCGATGATGACAAAGGTTGCTCTGGAGGCGGAGGCATATTTGCCGTATAAAGAGTTGTTAATTAATAAGGGCAAAGACCTGAAGCCTGAGACAGATGATGCGATAAGCTATTCTGCCTGCCATATAGCGCAGCAAATCGGGGCGGTAGCTATTATTGCATTCACCTCTTCGGGGAGTACCGCTCGCCGTGTATCCAAATACAGATCGGAGGTGCCTGTACTGGCTACTACAACGAGAAACGAGACTCGCAGGCAGCTCTCGTTGTCATGGGGAGTCCGGGCATATAAGGTAACGGCAGTATCAAAAATAGCTGAATTATTCGCTCAGGGCTCAATGATTGCCCAAGAGTCCGGAATAGCGATAAAAGGAGATATTATTGTCATTACAGGTGGTGTACCGATCGGGGTGGCAGGCAGCACAAATCTAGTAAAAGTGGAGCGAATTGAATGATTGCTACTGTGACATTGAATCCCAGTCTGGATAAAACTATTACCGTTAAACGTCTTGTACTGGACGAGGCCAATCGCTGGACAAATCTGCAGCGGGACCCTGGTGGCAAGGGCATTAACGTCTCACGAGTCCTCCATGAGCTTGACTACGATACGGTTGCGTATGGTTTCAACGGAGGAGTAGAAGGCGAAGTTCTGGGACAGCTCCTGCGGAAGCAGGGAGTACCCTTTGATTTTACTCCGATAGAAGGAGAGATACGGAGTAATTTAATTATTACGAATACCGAGACGCGCCGTCAGACACGTATCGATGCACCGGGACCGCGTATAACCGGTAATGAACTGGACAACCTGATAAACAAACTGCGATCGATAAAACTAAAACCTGATTTCTTTGTCTTTGCCGGAAGCGTGCCGCCGGGTATTCCGCCTACCATTTACAGCACGTTAATCGAAATGGCAAAAGAGGAAGGTGTGAAAACCGTACTTGATTGTGACGGCGATTGGCTGAAAGAAGGAATAAAAGCTGTCCCGAGCGTTATTAAACCGAATGTCCATGAAGCCCAGGAATTACTCGGCAAAAAGCTCAACGATGAGGCGAGTTTAATAGGTGCAGTGGAATCGTTACTTTCCAGAGGGATCGAAGTGGTAATGATTTCCCGGGGCAAAGAGGGCGTTATTGTGTCCGACGGAAAGAAGATGTTGAAAGCGGTATCTGCACCGGTTAATGTTAGCAGTACCGTAGGTGCGGGCGATTCCGCAATAGCCGGACTGCTTCTAAAATTAAGTCGCGGAGATAATCTCGAAGAGGCTGCCCGGCTGGCTGTAGCAGCGGGTACTGCAACTGCGTTAACTCCGGGAACCGAGCTATGCCATCGTGAGGATGTGGAAAAGCTTTTACCGCTGGTAGAGGTCACCGTTCTTTAAAGTTGGTCTCATAATCACCGTTGAATTATTGCATGTTCAATAGCGCGAATGCGCTGCAATAGAGGCGGGTGTGAGTAATTCAGAAATACGTAAAAGGGATGTGGTGACAGGTTAGACAGGTTATCGGCGGATAGTTTTTTTAGCGCACTTATCATGCTCTGCGGTTCATCGATAGTGGTTGCAGCAAAACGATCGGCTTCATATTCATTTTTTCTTGAAACGATGTTTAGCAGTATCGAGAGTATCAGTTCTATCGGGGTATAAAGTAGTCCGAAAAAGAGAAGTCCCGTATACACCGACGGTTGTTCCATCATGAATGCCGTATACAGACCGGGGCTGTCGATGAATACAGAGAGCAGGAATAGCAACAGTCCTGTATGTAAAATGCTGATTATTGTTCCCTGAACGATGTGTTTTTTCTTATGATGTCCTATTTCATGTGCCAGGACGGCGACGAGCTCGGGAATAGTATGCCGTTCGATCAGGGTATCGAACAGGGCTATACGTTTATTGCGGCCGAATCCGGTGAAAAAAGCGTTCGATTTGCTGGAACGCTTTGAACCGTCCATTACAAACACATTTTTTACAGAAAAGTTGACCGAACCGGCATACTGCATGATCTTCTCTCTCAGTTCGCCCTGTTCCATCGGCGTGAACTTATTGAACAGGGGCATGATCCATGTCGGTGCGATGTACTGGACTATCAGGGAATAAAGGACGATAACTGCCCAGCAGTAAAGCCATGCAAGAGCGCCGGCATATTCGAAGAGGCTTAATATACCGGCAAGCAGCGGTGCGCCGAGAAGAATAGAGAGAACCATAGCTTTCAGGTGGTCCATTATAAAGGTCCGTATAGTCGTCCGGTTGAAACCGAACTTTTCTTCAATGACGAATGTCGAGTAAATGGTGAAAGGGAGCATAAGAAGGCTGAAGGCAAACATCAGAATGCCCAGATAAATAAGGCCGTTTACTATCGGGACAAGTCCCCATGACCTGATTGCCTGATCAAGCAGGTTAAACCCTCCGGTAAACCAGAACGCAAGAAGAACCGCAACGCGAAATATGCCTGTGATTAAGCTAAATCGGGTATTAACCCGGGTATATTCCTGAGAGTTGCGGTATTTTTCAGGTGCATAAATGTCCTGCAATTCCGGCGGCGGGTCGACTTTGAGCGCTTTCAAGTTCAACAGCTCCGATATGATAGTGAGCGTGAACTCTATAAAAATAGCCGCCAGTATTACTATAAGAAAAGGATTCATTATGCAGTAATGAATATTATAGCCGAATTGACCTGAAATAGTGCAATCGGTCCGGTCTATAGCGCATAGCGATATAAAACGGCAGAGGACATATTATCGAATACCGGTGACGGGAAGTTCCGTTTAAATTAATGTATTAAAGGTTGAGCGGTATTGTGCTATTATGGAAATGGGTTTGTCTGCCGGTATATCTTATCAGATGTGAACAGGCTGTTCGGCTGATTATACAGGATCTTTTTAAGAAAGGCAGTAATGGATATCTCCGACATCATAAAATGTTCTGACTTTCCCTGTAAGGATATCGACCCGCGAGCGTATACGGTTCCCGAAGCGCAAATACATCCGGAGAAAGTCAGGATATTGATGATATCGGAAGCTCCTCCTGCCGCAAGAAACGATTATTTTTATGCTGAAGGAAGCCCTTTTTACTTACAAACCACTTTACAGGCGTTTAATGACGCCGGTGTGTCCGTTTCCGGTATGGAAGGACTACTGGACCTTGGTATTTATATTACTACTGCAGTGAAATGCGGCAAGACCGGTTATTCAATTTCCACTAATACAATGAATAACTGTTCGCGGCTTTTAGAAGCTGAAGTGGCGTTATTCAACAATGTACAGGTATTTCTTCTAATGGGTGACGTGGCGATCAAGGCAATGAATGCTATAGGGAAAAAGCAGACCGGTAAGGCTGTTATTCCGTTCGGTTCAACCTATGTACTGCGGAAGCAGCCTTATTATTTTCGGGGAAAGAGGGTTTTCCCGTCTTATTTACAAACGGGAAAAAACTATTTGATCGAGAAATCAAAAAGAAAAATGATTGCCGAAGATATTCGGTCTGCGGTTGATCTCATCCGGACTATCTCGAATAGTTTCTGAAGGTTATTCCAGCTTACCGTTTCGCAAGAGACGAAATAATGCATCGACAACTACCGGATCGAACTGCTTGCCTTTTTCCCGCTCAAGCTCGGCACACGCTTTTTCCGTACTCATCGCTTTTCGATAGGGACGGTCCGAGGTCATTGCATCGTAGGAGTCTGCTACTGCGAGGATTTGCGAACCATTTCCAATTCCTTTATTCTCTTTACTTCCACCGATAATATTCGAGAACGCGTCGGCGACGGCAAGTATCTTTGCACCTTCGGGGATTTCATCTGCGTGTAATTTGTTGGGATAGCCGTTACCGTTGTAATATTCGTGATGGTATTTCACCATCTCGAGGATATCTTTATCTTCAACTATGGGGCTTAAAATACGTTCTCCCAGCTCGCAATGGTGCATCACATGTTGATATTCCTCAGCGGTCAACGGCCCTGGTTTATTTAATATCGACTCACGAACGCCTATTTTACCGATGTCGTGGACAAGTCCCGCGAACTTGATTTTTTCTAACTTATCTTCGGACACACCCAGTTCTCTGGCAATTTGTACGGCTATGTCTGCAACTCTCTGGGAATGACCGCTGGTATATTTATCTTTTGCTTCCAGAGCGTAGACCAGTGACGTGATCGAGTTGAAAAAAGTTTTGCGAACCCTGTCTGTCTGTAAATTTACAGTGTCTTCGAGCCTGTGTTGATAATTCCTGTTATCAAGCAGCAACCTTCTTTTGTCCATTGCTTTTTCTATACGCATTGAGAGCATATCGAGGTCGAGCGGTTTGACAATATAATCGAAAGCTCCTTTTTTCATCAATTCGATAGCCGTATCGATGTCTGAAATCGCTGTGATCATAATAACAGCGGCATCGGGGTATTTCGACATGATTTCGTCCAGCGTTTCGATACCTGATTTTCCCGGCATATTAATGTCCATCAATATGAGGTCGTATTCTTCTGATTCCAATTTTTCCAATATCTGGAATCCATCGGAGACCGCCGTGCAATCATGACCTTTATCGGTGAGCGAGCGGGAGATAAGAGTTCTGACCGACGTCTCATCGTCTGCAATGAGTATCCTTGCCTGTTTCGTAGTTTTATCGTTCATAATCATTTTGTTCATGGGCGTTGTTTTTTATAGTTAAACGAGATGGTATTGTTGCGCCACTATTACGGCGTGCGTCCGGTTCTGCGCGTTTAATTTACGCATTAATGTGGTGATGTGGTTCTTCACTGTCCTCTCCGAAATATTTAAATTCTCGGCTATATCCCTGTTCGAGTGACCTTTCGACATGAGTTGCAGCACTTCTGATTCCCGGCGGTGAAGATGTGGAGCACGAAGTGACGGTTTCTCGATAGAGAGGAAGAGGTCTTCAAAGCTCCTTCGGTCTTTTGCTTTTACTATAGCTTGTTTGAGAATGATCAATGCCAGTAAAGAAGGAGCAATACCCATATGAAAACTGATCGTATTAAAATGTTTTAAATCTTCTCTGTTCATACCTACTATAAGCGCTTCATCGTCCACAAACGGATGAGGACTTTCACTATCGTATCCACTGGTCTCTGCCTGTTGTGATATTGGTTGCCTGTAAATCCCGGATAAAATATTCAGGAGATTGGAAATCTGATTTTCAACGCTCTCGCTTTTCATCTCGATGGTTTTATCTAAAAGATGTGCGACTTTTTCACGGGAATTTGAATTGGACATCGTGCAATCGGGAAGCATGCGAATAAGGCTCTGCAATGAGTCTACCGTTTTTTGCAATTCGCGACATGTATTGATGATATCCGGAAACGGCAACTCTGTATGGTCTGCTCTTCTATCTTTTCTCTTTATTGTGCTCCCGCTTGTCATTTTCTGAAAGGCGGCGTATTTTGGTTGTAGTGTAAGCGGTATTGTTTGCATTATCGTTATATTCTCCTTTTACAAAATGAATACCGGGATTTATCAGATAATTATTCACTTATGCCCGGCTCTTGCTCTGTAGCTCGCGTATTCTGCCCGACACTTTTAATACCCAGGTCATTACACCTGTTAATAATTTCATAGCGTACTTCATCGTTTATTCTTCCATTATCGTTACTATCCTGTAATTTGCAGAAAAGAAGGCCGGCAATTGCCGAGACATATGCTGTTGACATCGAAGTACCGCTTTTGTACCCGTATCGATTGTGCGGTAACGTTGAATAAATATTTCTTCCCGGGGCTTCGACGTCTGCATAGATATCACATAACGGGCCGGATGCAATTTCCTCTGTGGTTACTGCGATACAGTTAGCATACCCACCCGGATAAGAACGAACGGTGTTCGAATAATTATCGACAGCGGCAATAACAAGAGCTCCCCTGTCCCATGCATACTCTACTGCCTTTTGTATATTTCTAACCGGCTCGTCGATGGTAAAGCTCATATTGATAACTCGGGCTCCATTGTCAACTGCCCAGATGATGCCATCAGATAGTGAAGAAGAAGATACAATGCCGTCATCATCGGTAATTTTTACGTTAAGCAAACGGGACCCCGGGGCAATACCTTTTATTCCGAAACCATTACTGTCATTTGCCGCAATGATTCCGGCAATATGAGTGCCATGGCCGTTTATATCACCGGTCGACTCGCTGTCGGAAAAATTAGCGTTTGCAATTATATGACCGGCCAGGTCCTCATGAAATGCATCTATACCTGTATCGCATATAGCGATAAGCACGGTATTATTTTTTACGGCTTGTCTTAATTCTGTAAGTCGTTCGGTTATTGTAAACGGGGACCGGTCATGGCCGCTTTCGATGTGGATCTGCCGCAGTTCTATGGAAGTGAATTCTTTATTGTTAGCAAGTTGAAAATGCTGGAACGGTTGCATTGAGCAACAAATAAAAAATATTACTAAAAAAGAGAACAGACAAAGAGTTGAAATCCTGTGCCTTTTTATACTGCTCATATACCGACCTCACTATAAGCATATAAAGAAAAGGCAAAAAATAGTCTGAATATAGAAGCTAAAATCTAAAAAAAAACTAAAAGAAAGTAACTATTGATAATAAATACACGTTCTGTGCAGTTATGCGGTTTATCCCGAAGTCAGTTCATTGAATTATTGGAAAACTGATAACCGACACCCGGCACTGTAAGAATAAAATGCGGATCGGAGGGGTCCTTTTCAAGCTTACGCCGGAGACGCCGGATGTAAACATGTAAATATTGGTTTTCCATGCTATATTCGGGTCCCCATACTTTTTCCAGTAGATAGGTGTGCGTGAGTACTTTGCCGGCATTAAGTACCAGTTCTGTCAGAAGACAGTATTCTGTGTGTGTGAGCGTTATCTCATTGCTTTCCACGCTCACTTTTCGATGGGCGAAGTTCACTTCAAGGTCGCCTTGCGAAAAAATGGTATGCTGAGGTGTCTGCTCTACCATCGCAGAACGTCGTAGTAATGCGCGAATCCGTGCAGACAACTCATTTATGCCGAACGGTTTTTCCAGGTAGTCGTCTGCACCGGCGTCGAGACATTTCACCTTGTCGTCTTCGTCGGTGAGCACGCTGAGGATGAGTATAGGTACCTGAGACCACTCTCTTAATCTCCGGCATACTTCGAACCCGTCGATACCCGGCATTTTTATATCGAGAATTATCAGATCGGGCAGCTCTTTTTCTACTATATAAAGTGCTTCATTGCCATCGAGAGCGGTTAAAACATTGTAGCCGTCAAGCGATAAATTGGCCCGCAAATATTTTACTACCAGAAGGTCATCATCAACGACCAGAATACATGTCCTTTTCATAATTGACAGTCCTTTCCAGTCCGAAACAGGCGGATTTTATTTCTTGCCTCTACAGTAACGGACTGTCTATTATTTCAATTACTCGTCAGGTATCAGCCAAGCATGCTTCTAATTTTTTCAATCAAGGTATTGTAATTAAACGGTTTCGTAATATAAGGAGTTTTAGTCTCGGTAAAAAATCTATATGTGTCTTCTCCCATGACATCTCCTGTAATAAACAGCACCCTTTTGGCAAGTGATTTTGCAATATCCTGCAACTGTATATAGAGGTCGGTACCGCTCATTACGGGCATCTTTACATCGAGGAGAATAAGGTTAAAGCGCTTCTGTCTGACTATTTCAAGCGCTTTTGCTGCGTTTTCTACTGTTTCGACTGTGTATCCCTCTCCGGTTAATAATCGTGAGAGATAATGACGTATCGTCTCTTCATCATCAACGATAAGAATTTTAGCCTTCCTGGTATCATGCGGTATCTGAATATCGATTTCATCATTCTCGATCAAGTTAACGTCGGTTACTATCGGTAGTTCAACAGTAAATGTAGTGCCTTTATTTCTTCCATTTTTAACCGATATACTTCCACCGTGTTCCGAAATTATCCCGTGACATACGCTTAAGCCAAGACCGGTGCCCTGTCCGACCTCTCTCGTCGTAAAAAATGGATCGAATATTCTGGATAAATGCTTTTCAGGTATTCCCGGCCCGTCGTCTGTGAAAGCAATATTAATAGTTTTATTATGCACCGATGTTGAAATAGTAAGCGTTCCTTTCCCATGCGCGAGTTTCATTTCTGTTTCAGCGTTAACTATGATGTTCAGGAACACCTGTTGCAGCTGACCGTTATCGGCAATAGTCATGGGGAGATCGGGGTCCAGCTTTCGTATTATTGCAATGTTATTATTTCTGAGAGAATACTGGCGCAGCTCAAGTGTTGCCTCGATGATTTCATTGATATTGACATATTCACGCCTTGGCTTGCGCTGTCGTGCAAAAGTGAGCATCCGGTTCACTATTCCGGATACTCGTTGAGCCCCTTCATGGATTATATTGATCTCCTCTTTCAGTTCTTCCGGTATATTCTGTTTCATGAGGAGCTGGGCATAACCGATAACGCTGGTGAGAGGATTATTGATCTCATGGGCTATCCCCGCTGCCATCTCTCCGACGGAAGCGAGCTGGCTGGCTAGTTGCGCTTTCTGTTCAAGCAGTTTTCGTTCTTCTTCCGCTCTTTTACGCTCTGAAATATCCCTTACGATGGCAAGGGCGTACATATTTCCTTCTAATACAATTGTGGTTACACGAATCTCTACCGGTATTATCTCTCCGTTCTGATGGCGTATTCCTGTTTCCATTGAAAGAGAACCTTTTTTAAGGAACTCATTTCTGTAGGAATTGTTGTCTTTTATATCCCCGGAAACCAGGATATCATGGAGATTCATTTGCATAAGCTTTTCTTTACTATATCCGTAGTTACTGGTTGCGGTCTTGTTAACATAGATGAGATTGCCATCGAGGTCGAAGAGTGCTATTGCATCACTGGCATTATCAAGGAGTAAAGCCCTCATCTTGAGCTCTTCCTCCGCTCTCTTCCGCTCGGTAATATCTCTCACAATGTTTATGACCCCAACCGGTTCTCCCCGGGCATTTCTTAACACACTTGCACTCGCCTCAGCTTTGAATGCAGAACCATCTTTTTTCAACAGGTCTATTTCTAGAGTACCTTTTCCTTTTTGATAAAGTTGTAGTATGGATTTATTGACACGTTCATGGTCATACGGCGCAATATATTGCAAAGCATGTTTCCCGATGATAGCGTTTTTTGAACTGAAACCGTGAAGTTGAAGAACCCTGTCGTTTACGTCGATAAAAATACCGTTCATATCAGTCACGGTGATTCCATCGCTCACATGCTGAAATATCTGCATGAGTTTTTCCCGACTCTCCCGTATTTCCTGGTCTCTACTTATGCGCATGGTGATATCACGTACAACTGCGAGATAGTATTTCATTTCATTTGAACTAATGGCGCTCGAGTGAATTTCCACAGGGACAATATTACCGTTTTTATGTTTCAGGTGAGTCTCAAAAGATATATAACCTTTACGGGTAATTTTTTTTCTTTGCGGCGGTATGTCCGGAATGCCGGACATAAGGAGGTCTTCGTACCTGAGCTGTAACAGCTCTTCTTTGCTGTATCCGAGTATTTTACAGACAGCATCATTGACATACTTAAAATTGCCGGTCATGTCATAGAGGAAAATGGCAT
>CAZAIO010000053.1:0-18304 GCA_964485235.1 uncultured Dehalococcoidales bacterium | reverse complement strand
CAGCATATGATAATTAACGTTCTCTCCCATATCCATGAGTTTCTGAATAGCATGGGTTATTTCAAGTTCATTTCTCCACGATGGTTTAATTTGGGATATTGCAGTATGAACAACAGGTGAGAAAAGATAGACGCCTGTAACAGCCAGATTACTTTTTGGTTTCTCCGGCTTTTCTTCTATATTAACGATTTCTCCGTTTTTACCTATCTCTGCGACACCAAACATTTGTGGATGAGCTACTTCCTTGAGAAGTATAAGTGCAGCAGGTAATTTTTCATTGAACTCCGTGACAAATCGTTTTACACCTCCCTCAATGAGGTTATCACCTAAAAACATAAGAAAAGCATCATCTTCAAGAAAGTCTTTCGCCTGTACTACAGCATGAGCAAGACCTAGTGGATCGGGTTGTAAGATATAGGTAATTCTCGCCCCCCATTTTTCTCCATTTCCTACTGCTTCCTGTATGCCTTCGTCGGTATCATACGATGTAATAATGCAGATATCTCGAATATTAGCGTCTACTATCTGGTCCAATATATTGAAAAGAATCGGTTTATTGGCAACAGGCAGGAGTTGCTTGGGCATCGTAGTTGTAATCGGTTTTAATCTTGTCCCTTTTCCACCACACAATATTAATGCTTTCGTTGCTTCCTTATTCATACTATTCAATCCTATCTTTACATTATTATTTATTCTACCCTATAGATTTGATTGAAGCTATAGTACTTTAGTTACAATACAAAAGTAATCACTGGTGTCCGGCAATATGTTACAATTCAATTATGTTATGCTATTCTGTAAAATAGCAAATAAATATTCTTCTATATCAATTTTTCTAAATGTAGCTCTGCTGAGGAATAGTGATTAAGCTGTAATATATGAAACTATTTAAATCCGGAAATCTAATATTTTCTTCATTTTTAATAATACTAATTATTGCATGTATTTTTGTTATCTTATTCATAACTTTTTCACCGGATAAAGGAGAGCGTTTTACTGAATTTTATATTCTTGGTCCGAACGGGAAAGCTGAAGATTATCCAACCGAAATAAAGGTAGATGAAAAAGCTTTCGTTAAACTTGGTATCATTAATCGTGAACTTGTCACAACTGAATACCATATAGAGATATATATAGACAGTTTAATTAATAATACAATGGAGCCGATTAGCCTGGATAATAATGTAAAATGGGAAGATAATATGAGTTTTACACCGGACAAAATAGGTAAGGACCAAAAAGTAGAGTTCCTTTTATATAGGAACCAGCAAAGCGAACCTTATCTTGAACTTTATATTCTAATAGATGTTGTAGCTAAATAACTATACGGTTTTATATTGATTAAGCTAATCATCGATTTTCCGATACTATTTCTTTTTTTTTATCTACACGCTATAATACTCGATATTACCTATCATCTTTTCAGGATAATTCATTCACTTTGAACAATAATATTTCATGTTATATTAGGCAAAACATTTTCGATGGCAAACCGTATACTCTTGTTTTATGGCTCTACTTTATTGCAATAGCATGTTCCGAACTGCTAACAATCTTTCTTAAAACGTGGGTTGGGCTTATTTGTTATGGAATTATTCTTGTAGTATTCATTATTCAACCGACCTTTATCAAAGATAAAAATATACAAGACTTTTCCCTTGGATTGGTTCTCATCCCGCTTATTCGTATCGTCAGCCTCGTTATCCCTTTGATCAATTTACCTCAAATAATCTGGTATCCACTAATTTATATACCTTTACTCGCGTCATCAATCATGGTGATGCGTATAATCAATATAAAACCATCTCAAATTGGATTTACAAAACGCGGCATACCAATACAAATAATGCTGGGGCTTTTTCTCGGGGCTATGATCGGTCTGTTAGAATATGCAATTCTACAATCTGAACCTATGATTGTGCATTTCTCAATTGGAAATATTCTATTGCCGGCAACTATTTTGCTCCTGACCACAGGTCTTGTTGAAGAATTGATCTTTCGTGGAATTCTACAGTACTTGGGAGTGCCGGTAATGGGGAAAATGGGTATAGTTTATATCAGTTTAATATTTGCATTATTACATGTGGGATTTTATTCGATTACTGATGTCGTGTTTGTATTTTTTGTAGCTATTGTCTTTGCAACAATGGTACAATCAACAAAATCAATTATAGGCGCGATAATAGCACATGGAACTGCGAATACAGTGCTTTTTCTGATAGCACCGTTTATACTTACGCCAGGATTTCAGCTACCTTGAGGCCGACAATGACAATAAAACCCAATAGTAAAGGAATTATACTGATGTTAAGAGAACGAGCAATTAGTTTATGTTTGTCTCCGGAACTTGCACCAAGCAATTCCTTACCTGTTAGAAAAGCTATTAGCATAAGCACTGTAAACAGAGCAATACCTGTTCCCAAGCTTGCCGCCGCTATTGTGGTTACAGTACTAACAGTTATAGTTGATACCATTTTTACGCCCTCCTATGGTAATCACCTTTGTAAAATATATACCGAATATTTTATTGTAAAGTAATATATGTGTTTTGTCAATAGTCATATAAATACTATAATAGCCTATTTCACATTACAGTTCAAACCTGTAATTCCATCGGGCGTAAATTTGAGCCTCACTATCCTCTTTATTGTTGTTTTTGCTATATCAATTCTTGCTTCTATTTATATAATTTTCCGTGAAAATAAAAAAAGCAATTTGCAGCGACAAGAAACAATTTCACCGGATATAACTTCAACTGAACCAATAGTAAATGGCTACATTGAAAAGACTGAAGAGAAAAGTGAACAGAAGGAAAAACCTGAACCTACAGAAGAAAGACCTGATGTAATTGCCGTCGAAGCAGATAAAGAAGCTACCGAAGTAGCTGTAAAGGAAACCCGTACTATTCCGCAAGAAAGAGTATTCAAATTATTTAAAGCAATCAATCCGGGCAACATACGGCATTCAATTAAAGAAAAACATGATAAGCGTATCGAAAAGTTACCGGTTACGACAAATGGTGGTGAAACCTCACTCTCTATACCATCTCCCGATGAAAATAGTGAGGTTCCTATTACACCGTCGACAAGTCCCGGTACAGAGTTGAAACCTGAGTTCGAATCGCCTGCAGATGAATTAGCCGGTCCCGATAGTCTTCAGCTTGAAAACAATCAACCGGTAATCGACGAATCTGCAATTTCAGATAGAGGGGCTGAAGATACTCTATATGAAGTAGAACCATATTCTGAACCGCCGCTAACTTTTGCTATAACAGATTTAACGTTAAGGCCACAGGTGATTTTTCCGGGAAATACCGTATTTATTTCTTTTAAAGTTACAAATTACACTGATGTATCAGACTATTATACGATCATATTGAAAATTGGCGGATTTGAATTGTATTCCGACCATATTTATTTAAGCTCAATGGAGTCAAAATATATAACGTTCCCTATAAAAGCGTTACATCCGGGGACCTGGGACATCGATATAAACGACGTATCAACTAAAATGACGATACGCGGATGAAACAGAATATTGCAAATAGTTCATCGACCGTTATTTAATAATTGCGATCAATAGTATGGCAACAATAGTGTAGATTCGTTATATTCTATTGCTGCCGACTAATACGTAGTCAGCCCCGGAAGAAAAGTAGCAATCTGAGGAAAGATTATCAGCAGAATAATAGTGGCAACTTGAGCACCGAGGAACGGGAATATTCCTTTAAATATTGTTTCAAGAGGAACATCCTGAGCAATACCTTTTATAACATATACATTCACTCCAACTGGCGGGGTGATAACACCCATTCCTGTTACCATTACTATTATGACACCAAACCATATCGGGTCAAAGCCAAGTACAAGTACAACAGGATAAATGATGGGTACAGTCAACATTATTAAGGCAAGTGCATCCATAAAACAACCGCCGATCAAATAAATCAGAATAATAATGCCAATAACTGCAGATGGATGAATCGACAATCCAGCGACCCAGCTAGATAAAACCATAGGTATTTTTGCTACGGCAATGAAATGTCCGAAAATGGTTGCTCCCATTACAATAACCATAACCATGCAGCTAATACCAAGAGCATCCTTGACTGCACCGGTAAAACCTGACCATGACAATTGCCTGCGGGCAAGGCCGATTATAAGCGCACCAGCCGCACCTGCGCCGCCTGCTTGAGTTGGACTGAATATCCCCAAAAAAAGCCCTGAAATGACCAGTCCGAATAGAACCAGAGTTTCCAGCACACCGACAAGTCCACCAATTTTTTGTTTCCATGTTGAAGGTGCTCCGCCGGGAGCTGATCCGGGATTTTTCCAGCAAAGTAATGCCACAACGAAAATAAAAAAGATAGTAAGAATTATGCCGGGTATTACTCCCGATATAAAAAGCTTGCCAATTGATTGCTCGGTTAAAATACCATAGACAATAAAAATTGTGCTTGGAGGTATTAAAATACCCAGACTTCCTGCAGCGGCGACAGACCCTGTTGCCAGAGAATCTGAATAACCATAGCGTTTCATTTCGGGTAATGCTACTTTCCCCATAGCAGCGGCGGTAGCGTTAGTGGATCCGCATATTGCGGCAAAACCGGCACAAGCAGCCACTGTTGCCATCGCCAGACCTCCACGTAGTCTACCCATAATTATATAACTCGCATCATAAAGCCTGCTGCTCATACCTGAAGCAAAGGCTATACATCCCATAAAAACAAACATGGGAATCACTGTGAGCGAATAAGAGGAGAAAATGCTAAAGACATCTCTTGCGATCATGCTCAGACCAGCGGCGGGTGAAACCAGGAGAGCAAAACCGGCAAGGCCGACAAGTGCCATAGCAAATCCTACCGGCATACGGAATAGAAACATAACTATCAGTACTATTATTCCGACTATACCAGTTGCAAAAGAGCTCATCGCTTTCTCATTTCTCTAATATTTTTCATGAGCTGTACAACCAGTACCAGGCAAACCCAAATAGAGCAAAGTGCAATGAAATAGATGAACGGATAGAAAGGCATTTCCATGGTCATGGATACTTCTCCGCTTAGTTCCAGTTTTATTCCGTAATCTATACTTCTCCAGGTAATTACTGCAAATAAAAGAATCCCAAGAAGACTCATGATACTCCTTACAATATGCTGTGCCCTCTTCGAAAAACGTCTAACGAGAAATTCAACCTCGATATGCCCTCCGATTACCTGTGTATGCGAAATTGCACCTGCTATTACAATTACCCCAAGATAACTCACGAATTCAATCGATCCTGGTACCGGTGATTTGAATACTTTATTACCGACAATATCAGCAGAAATTAAAATAAGCATACCGACCAGTCCGGCTCCTGCTATCCAGTTCAACCATGAACTGGTCATATAGACGATTTTTTCGAATTTGTCCAGTCTGTTCTTCATAATATTTTAAACACTATAAGGAGATGCTCCGAAATAATGTTACTTTTCTCAAAGCATCTCCCATATAGTAAACAGCTATAATCTTATTTGTTCTACTGCGTAGGAATGTTCTCGTTAACCCACTGTAAGCATTCCTCCTCCGTTGGAGACTTCCCTGTCCAGTAGGTAATCCGTTTCATAAGATAATCATCGTATTTGGCTCCGTCGAACCCTTTGCCGGTTATTTCTGTTATATATTCGTCCTTAACCGGCTTTACCGCTGCAACCCATCTTGCCATTTCTGCATCAGGTAGTTCTATTAGTTCTCTATCGGGTAATGATAGAAAATAATCTATACCAGCCTTATCATAATAAGTCCAGACCTTTCCGTGTTTGTCAATCCAGTCTTCGCTTACCTGACTAAATACTTTCTGTATATTTCCCGGCAGGCTATCCCATTTATCTTTATTCATCGTTACAAACATGCTTGCAGTATAGCCAATATCATAGCAACCGGTTACATATTTCACTACCTCAGCCTGATTCCACCCTTTAAGCACCTCGCGAGGTGTAAGGCTTCCATCGATAGTCCCTTTTGACATAAGCTCATATGCTTCATTCTGGGCAGCCGCATATCCTTCAGCACCGAGAGCTGCTACTATCTTTGCCCCTACTCCGGTAGACCTGATTACCAATCCCTTCATATCTTCAAGTTGTCTTACCGGTTTCTTTGTTGTGAAAACAATACCCGGGCCATGCGCATGAAAATAGAGTAAATGGGTATCGTTGAATTCTGCCGGTTTATTTTCATTATAATAGTCATTCGTTACCTCGGTTGCGATCCAACCGTTCGGGTATCCCTGTGGCATATCGACAAGCGTCATCACCGGAAATCTTCCCATTGTATATGCCAGTACCGACATTCCTACATCGGCAATACCCTCAATAACAGCCTCATAAGTCTGGGCCGCAGGTGTTAACGCTCCCGCAGGAAAATATTCAAACTTTACTGCTCCATTTGTCTTGCTTTCTATCTCCTGACAAAATTGTTCAGCTAATACTGAATGCAAGTTAGTAGGGGGAAAGAAATTTGCGTATTTCAACTCAATTGTCTGCGCAGGTTGTGCCCCTCCACATGCACTTAATATAGGTAATACCAGTAAAGTACAAATAACAAGCGAAAAAACTATCTTCTTTTTCATTAATTCACCTCCGATAAATAATACCATCCAGTTAGTGTAAATTGCTTTTTACATACGTACCCCTCCGCTTATTGATTTTCAGAATGGATAAAACGTCGGCCTTACCTGTACTCTCCACCCGGCTACTATACGATAATTAAAAAAAGAATAAATGGGAAATTATCTCTGCAATCACGTTATCACAAATTTTCGTTTTGTCAATAGGTTTGACATTTCAATCAAATAAAAATATGTCAATATACAATTTATTACTAAAACCAAACGAAAGCCTGCTGTATGGAAGTAAGTACGACCATTTCGGCATTGCCTGGACTGATATTCCAATTAAATCACAATTCAACCGGTCAATCAGACATATAGGATATCACGTTTAACGTGTATTTTGCCAGTTTTTAGTATGATTTTACATATAGTAATCGTTTATATTACTCATTTCAGGAACAAGTTTAAATTCATGATTATTATAACAATCCCCTTAATTTTCATGAATATTTCTAGAAATAGGTTAATAAAACAGTAATAATTTTATGTTAACTTATAATAAACTTTTTTATGGATCGCTAATAAACACAGTTAGTCTGCGTACCTGAAAGAAAGTAGAAAAGTAGAAATACCTTTGTAGGTAAAAAAATGTGATAATTTACGAAGTTATTAGTCTTCCGATGACCATTCTTGCATGAATTTCTTTATACGTTCCGCCAGGCGAGGACTGGATCTGAGCCTATCAATAAAAATTGGACACCCCTCAAGTAGTGTATTCTGTGCAGCTGAAGCCATTCCGGATAATAATTGTTGCATACTAAAATCCATTGCTCCGGACGTATTAATACCCGGCATTGTTGCCTGCAGCTGTTTTTTCAGGTCCTCTTCGCTAAAACGCATTGGCAACACACAGGCTTTGTACCAAGGGCAGGACTTGCACTGCAACACATTTTGAGCTTCATCGATAATATCACTCATAACTTTTCTACTTTCGAAATGTATCCGATCAGTTTATAAAATTCTGTTTACTGCGTTTGCAATAGGCCTCAATTCATTCATCAGCCTAAAGAAGTCTGAAGGAGTGAGAGATTGTAGACCATCGACAAGAGCATCTTTTGGATTTGGATGTACTTCAATTAGAAGACCATCTGCCCCTGCAGCTACAGCAGCTTTAGCCAATGCAGGGACGAGGGAATGATGTCCAGAAGCATGGCTCGGGTCAACGATTATAGGTAGATGGCAGTATTTTTTAACCACAGGAATAGAAGACATATCAAGTGAAAACCTTACCGTATCTTCGAAGGTTCGTATCCCCCGCTCACACAATATCACATTATTATTGCCCTCTGCCATAATATAGTCCGCAGCAGTCAACCATTCTGAAACTGTTGATGCCAGTCCCCTTTTTAACAATACAGGAAATTTACTTTTTCCAATCTCAGTTAATAAAGCAAAATTCTGCATATTACGGGAACCAACCTGTAAAATATCAGCATATTGACATACCAGTTTGACATCCTGTGGATTAACTACTTCGGTTATTACAGGCATTCCGTATTTTGCTTTAGCTCTGGATAACATTTCAAGACCAATCTTTTCCAGACCTTGAAAACTGAATGGAGATGTACGCGGTTTATAAGCTCCACCACGTAAAATATGTGCACCTGCTTCCTTTACAACCCTGTTCGCTTCCAGTACCTGTTCCTCGCTTTCAACAGCGCATGGGCCAGCCATAACGACTATTTGCTTCCCGCCAATTTCAATTCCACCTATATCCACTATACTGTCATCTGCTTTGAATTCACGGGAAACTAATTTATATGGCTTCATAATACGGGTAACGCTTTCAACGCCGGGAAGCACTGCAAATGTCTCTGTCGGTATTTGTCCTGTATTACTTCCCAGGAGTGCAACCACCACTTTATCCGTCCCAAGGTTTAATTGAACACCCAGTCCCATGGATTTTGCACGTTGTACTACTACATCAACATCCTCCGAAGTAATACCTTTTCTCATTTCAACTATCATGATTTTCTACACCACTATATTATTTGCTTTCTATTAATTATAGTATAGTCAATTATACATTCATATTGCTATTTATTAAATTCCCTTATAATGATAATTTAAATATGCCTTAATTAACCTGATTTATAATTCAATTTGCCGGATGCAGTACTTTATGTTACCATAATTTTGAACATACGTTCATAATTATTTTAAACGATTATGGTAGTAGGAAGACCTGTAAAAATAAGAAAAGTATCCTGTACTCCTGAATATACTTACTTCAAACCTGCAGGAGTACCTATGGTATTCCTTGAAGAAGCTTGTCTGACTCTAGAAGAGGTTGAATCAATCCGGCTAAAGGACCTTGATGGACTTGGACAGGAAGAATGCGCAAAGAAAATGAATATTTCACGTTCTACTTTTCATAGAGTATTGAATAGGGCAAGACGAAAACTGGCCGATGCCCTGCTTAATGGAAAGGCAATTCGTATCGAAGGCGGGAATTTCATGATGGCAACGAATCACTTCAAATGCGATGACGGACATGAATGGGAAGTACCTTTTGAAAAAATGATTGTAAATCCACCGCTTTTATGTCCTAAATGTCACAGCAACCAATTTCAATTTATTAAACACAGTAATGCCTCAAGAACCAGTAACACACACAAAAAACGACTTCGAAATAATGTTAATGAGTGAAAAGCAAAACTCTATCTAGATTAATTGTTATTAAATAAAAAAGGGAGGATGGAATGAAAATAGCAGTATCGTCAACAGCACCAAATATTGATGCGGACATCGATCCGCGTTTCGGCAGATGTGAATATTTCTTGCTCATCGATCCGGACACTATGGAATTTGAAGCTGTGGAAAATTCTTCGATGATGGCGTCAGGAGGCGCGGGCATTGCCACAGCACAAATGATAGCAAAAAAGGGCGTCGAACTTGTATTGACGGGTAATTGTGGTCCGAATGCTCACCAGACATTAAGCGCATCCGGTATACCGGTAATCACAGGCGTATCAGGAAAAATAAAAGCGGCAATCGAGGCGTATAAGAATGGACAGTATCAAACATCGTCCACTCCCAACGTTGATGCACATTTCGGTACCGGCGGAGCTGTTGGAAGCGAACTTGTGAACGATATGGGAGCCGGTATGGGGCGCGGTATGGGTAAAGGCCGCGGGATGGGAATGAGAGGCGGCATGATGCAGTCCGGAGGAACGACAATGGCACCTGCCGGTGCTGAGCAAGAAATACAAATATTAAAAGATGAATTCAAAATGATGGCACAACAATTGGCAGATATACAACGTCGTATTGGTGAACTGGAAAAGAAAAGTAAGTAACTCTCTTTTTCAGCATATTTCTTTAACAAAATGAAAATTATTGATATTTGAAAGGTGTTTCAAAAAAAATATAGACTTATTGTCCATTGAAACACCTGATACGAATCAACTATTGTATTGGAATGGTGTATAAATGATAATATCAATAGCAAGCGGAAAAGGCGGTACGGGTAAAACGCTGGTTACATCCAGCCTCGCGATATCGCTGAGAGATCATGAGCATATAAAAGTGGCTGATTGCGATGTCGAGGAGCCGAATTTACACATATTTCTTCGCCCTGAATTTACCGGCGAAGAAAAAGTGTTTATTCCTGTTCCCCGTGTAGACAGAGACAAATGTACATATTGCGGAAAATGCGCTGAGGTATGTGCCTTTAATGCAATTGCAGTTATCAATGACAAAGTGCTCATTTTTGATGAACTTTGCCATGGATGCGGTGCATGTGAATATCTTTGTCCCGAAAAGGCAATCACAGAACACAGTAGAAAAATTGGTTCCGTTCAAACTGGCCACAGTGGAAATATCGATTTTATAAACGGCATATTAGATGTAGGTGAAGCAATGGCTCCACCTGTTATTCGCAAGGTTAAAGAAAAAGTCCATCAGGATAGTACGGTTATTCTCGATGTTCCGCCGGGCACATCTTGCCCTGTTGTAGAATCTATACAAGGCAGCGATTATTGTATTCTTGTTACAGAACCTACCCCCTTTGGTCTCAATGACCTTACTTTAGCAGTAGAAGTTGTACGTCTTTTAAAAATACCTTGTGGCGTAATATTGAACCGTGCCGGTATTGGTAATGAAAGTATTTTAGACTACTGCAAAAATGAAAATATTCCTGTATTGCTTACTATACCTCTCGATGCTACTATCGCAAAACTGTATTCTAAAGGAATAACACTTGCCGAAGGGATTCCGGATTGGAAAAAGCGTTTTACAGAGGTTTTTTATCAAATAAGGGAAATTTTAAATAAATAATATATTATCGATATGAAAGAAGTAGTTATATTAAGCGGAAAAGGTGGCACGGGGAAAACGAGTATCGCCGGTTCATTTGCAGTGCTTGCTAGAAACAAAATACTTGCTGATTGTGATGTCGACGCAGCAGATCTGCACCTTTTATTAAGCCCCTCAATAAAAGAGGAAAATGAGTTCTGGAGCGGTAAAGTTGCTGTTATCGATGAAGATAGTTGTACCCGGTGCGGTCTCTGTCAGAAGATATGCCGTTTTAATGCTATCAACGATTATAAGGTCAATCCTATATCATGTGAAGGGTGTGGTTTTTGCAGTCATATCTGTCCTGCAGATGCTATAGACATGACTGAGAATTTAGCTGGCAAATTATTCATTTCCGATACGGAATATGGTTTATTAGTACATGCGAGACTGGATATCGGACAGGAGAATTCAGGTAAACTTGTTGCGCTGGTCAGACAAAATGCCAGAAAGATGGCAAAGGAAAATAATTTCGATTATCTCGTCACTGACGGACCTCCGGGTATCGGATGCCCTGTTATATCATCACTTTCAGGTGCTTCCCTTGCCCTGCTCGTTACTGAACCTACATTATCAGGAATACATGATCTAGAAAGAGTAATCGGAGTCTGTAATCATTTCAATGTTCCGGCTATTGTCTGTATTAATAAATATGATATAAATGAAGAGAACTGCCTCGTCATTGAACAATATTGTAGTAGCCAGAACATACCTGTTTCGGCTAAAATACCATTTGATAACACTGTCACAGAAGCATTAGTCAAGGGACAACCTGTTGTTTCTTATACCCGGAGTAAAGCGGCAATAGCAATTGAGTCTCTCTGGGAAGTAATATTACGTTTTAATTATATTTAATTAACGGAAATTATTTATGCCGATTTTTGATTATAAATGTACAAAATGCGGGAAAATAACCGAGTTCTTGATAAATAGTATAAATCATCACGAAATCAGGTGTCCCGAATGCGGTAATAAAGATCTTGAAAGATTAATTTCTTCAGCTTCATATATAATAAAGAACAGCGCGTCAATACATGGGACGACATGTTGTGGCAGAGAGGAACGATGCGATACACCTTCCTGTGAAGCCGGTAGAAATTGTCGTAGAGGATAAACATGGAAAGAATAGAACTTGAACCGGCTTATTCTACAGTTAAATTACCTGGTAAATGTGTGAAATGCCTTGCAGAGCAGGAATATGGCGATTGTCTCCGACAGTTGCTTAAAGGTGAGGATGCAAAAAAAGAACTGGAAGAGCGATTTGAGGCCATTTTGTCTTTACTCAAATCGTCTGAACTTTTCCCACTACGTGATGAAGCGGAAAAACAACTCGCTAACGGTAAAAGAGTTAAATTGATAATCGAACGTAATGAAGATAACGAACCGAAATATCGTATAGAGGTATATTAGTCATCCATTGTGATAAAGATGTATTCTTTTCCCTGCCTTAGTTCTTCATGCTACGATATATAATATAGACTACTAAAATATTATTTCAGGAGGTTTAAATGAGATATGCGGTTCCTGTAACTAACGGTATGCTGGCAACACATTTCGGACATTGCGAGCAATTTGCATTGTTTGATGTAGATGAATCGACAAAAGAGATAAAAGCAAAAAATATGATAGACCCACCCGAACATCAACCTGGTGTATATCCTGTGTTTCTTGCAAATGAAGGTGTTTCCGCTGTAATTGCCGGTGGCATGGG
The DNA here is from genome assembly GCA_964485235.1 of uncultured Dehalococcoidales bacterium. Classification (GTDB taxonomy): domain Bacteria; phylum Chloroflexota; class Dehalococcoidia; order GIF9; family UBA5629; genus CAZAIO01. The sequence continues at coordinate 5,646 of CAZAIO010000053.1, read as the reverse complement.
GTCACGCGCGCAGGAATTATTTACGCAAAACAGAATCCAGGTTATACTCGGTGCGTCTCAAGTTGATCCTGAGCAGGCAGTAATAGCCTATCTCAGCGGTAATCTCGTCACAGGTGATAATATCTGCGACCATTAAATAGATTTTAAATGAAGGAATTTTTTTATGGCAATCAACGATAATCTCAAAGAACAATTGGAGAAAATACCGGTTCAGGGCAGTATGCGCAGTCTTGCTAGTCTCAATCTAATAAAAGAGATAAACATCACTGATTCGCAAATCAACGTAGTACTTTTTAATTCGGCATTGAATGAAGACACGCAGGACTGGATTAAGGTAAAAATCCAGGAAACAGTTAAACAGGCAAAAGGCCCGGAAAAAGTATCCGTTGAATTTATCGAGGCAAAAGCCAAAGACCTTAACTCTGTAGATCGTGTCGTGGCTGTAATGAGTGGTAAAGGGGGTGTGGGAAAATCCCTTATTACTTCTCTTCTCAGTGTATCACTCGCCAGACAGGGTAAAACTGCTGGCATACTCGACGCCGATATAACCGGTCCCAGTATTCCTAAAATGTTCGGCCTCACCAATGTACGCCCGGCAGGAAATGAAACAGGTATTCTTCCTGTTGTATCAAAAACAGGAACCAGCATTATGTCAATTAATCTCGTTCTTGAACATGAAGACGATGCGGTTATATGGCGTGGTCCCCTTATCGGCAAAGCCATTCAGCAGTTCTGGGAAGATGTGCTCTGGGGTAAACTTGATTGTCTTCTTGTGGACTTGCCGCCAGGTACTGCGGACGCGCCGTTAACAGTTATGCAATCATTACCGGTCTCCGGAGTTGTGCTTGTTTTCAGCCCTCAAGAGCTTGCTGCTATGGTAGTGAAAAAAGCCGTTAAGATGGCGAAACAGATGAATATTCCTATTCTTGGTGTTGTTGAAAATATGAGCTATTTTATGGTTCCTGAAACCGGTAAAAAACTGGAACTATTCGGATCAAGCAAAGGTGATGAAATGGCACAGGTTACCGGTTCACCGTTATTGGGTAAACTACCGGTCGACCCGACGATAGCTCGACTCTGCGATTCCGGTGAAATTGAGGAATATACTTCGGAAGCATTTGAAGAATTGAGTAAAAATTTTATCAACGTCCTGCAGAAAAAATAATGAACACTATTTATTTCAGAGGAAAGTGGCAGTGAGCAGCAATTTTGAAGAATACCAGAAACAGCTTATAGCTGAAATGGAAAAATTATATAGTGAAACCGTGATGGAGCACGCGTTAAATCCCCGAAACATGAGGGAGATTAATGACGCTGATGGAGCAAGCCGGATAACAGGTCCGTGTGGTGACACAATGCAAATATGGCTTAAAGTGAAAGACAATATAATAACTGATGCTGCTTTCTCCACTGATGGCTGCGGTACCACCAGAGCATGCGGCAATATTGCCATTGATTTAATTTTACAACAGGATATTAAACAGGCAATTGAAATCGACCAGGAGAAAATCCTGAAATCCTTAGGCAATCTTCCAGAGGATGACAGGCACTGTGCACTTCTTGCTGCCAATACATTGAAAGCAGCAATTCAGGACTACTTTGCTGTTAAGAAGGAACCATGGAAAAAAGTATACAGAAAGAAATAGTTCTTTTTATGGTCCATATTAAAGTTTTATATTCAAGATATCCGTGAATGATAAGGTTTAAATAATGCCACCGGTCATTTTATTTATAGGCAAAGCAAAATCGGGAAAGACCACACTTCTGGAAAAGGTAATTGCGGAATTGACCGATCGAGGCTATAACATTGCAACGATTAAACATACGTTTCACAATATTGAGCCGGATATACATGGAAAAGATACGTGGCGCCATATAGATGCCGGATGTAAAATGACAACACTGGTAGCAAATAACAATATAATTCTCATTAAACCGATTAAAGAACAGGCTAATGTCGACGACGTTATTAAATTATATGGTGAAGACAACGATATAATCTTTATTGAAGGATTCAAACATAGCGACTTCCCTAAAATCGAAGTACATCGTAAAGCAATCGGCCCTATTTTAATTAATATTAAAAATATAGTCGCCTACGCCAGTGATGAAGTTATTGATACACCTCTGCAACAATTCAATATTAACGATAGCAAAGGTATCGCCGATTTTATTGAAAAGAGCTATTTACAGTCTTCAAGTGTATATTCATCCGTCTATATTAACGATAAATTAGTGTCTGAAGGTATATCAGATTCTGCGCGCAATAGAATCCTTTCTTTACTTACAGAAAATTTGAAGAACTATACGGTAATAAAAAAACTATCGCTTTTTATTAAAAAATAATTATTTTTTAATTTCTTTTACTCGCTCTTTTTCCCGAAATAAACGCCGAATAGAAGACAAAGGAGTAATTTGGCGAAAATAATAATCGACGGCATAGAAATCAAAGTGAAAGAAGGAGATACGGTTCTCTGGGCAGCTCTTGATAATGGTATTTATATTCCTAATCTCTGTTCAATTAAAGGGACAAAAACGTCTTTTGCATCATGCCGGCTCTGTTTTGTGGAGATTGAAGGGCAAAATGCTCCTGTTACTTCATGCACTGAACAGGTTAAAGACGGGATGGTCGTGCATTTAAACACCCCGAAAGTACAGAAAATAAGAAATACCGCCTTTAAACTTCTTCTTAGTCACCACGCCATTGATTGTGCTCATTGCGATAAGAATAAAAACTGCGAGTTACAAAATATAGCAAAAAGACTTGGATTGAAATTACAATTCAGTCCTCTCAGGAAGATACCAAGAGAATTACCCGTGGATTCCAGTCATCCGCTTTTCTACTATGACCCGAATAAATGCGTCCTATGCGGAAAATGTGTCCATGTGTGTCATGAAAAAGGGACGGGTGTTATTGACTTCGCTTTCAGGGGTATTTCTACGATTGTATCAACTTTCTCAGGTGTTCCGTTTGCAGAGGTTGAATGCAATGTCTGTCTGGAATGTGTGACAATATGTCCGGTGGGAGCACTTGTTGTAAAGAAAACTGATCTCAACAAACAGTCAGCGAATATTGTTTAACCATAACGCTGGAAATTCAGTCATTATCCCATGCATTTGTACCTATAAGAGGAACAAAACGACATCCACCTAACCTGTCAATCCGGTTATCCGGCTTCATCTTGGTAACCCTCACCAGTTCCTGTTCCCATCTCGACCCTACAGGTATCACCAGCCGGCCTTTATATACCAGCTGATCCACAAGTATGTCCGGTACTTTTGGTGCACCAGCCGTCACTATAATAGCATCGTATGGTGCGCCTTGCTGCCATCCAAGGTCCTCCTCCGCCATATGAATCTCAATATTAGTATAGCCCAGCATATCAAGTACTTTTTTCGCAGAATCTATCAACTGGGGGATTCTTTCAATACTGATAACTTCTTTGGCAAGTTCAGCAAGTATGGCTGTCTGATAACCACTTCCGGTACCAACTTCAAGTACTCTGTCATTTTCAGTAATTTCCAGAGCTTCTGTCATGAGGGCAACAATGTAAGGTTGTGATATCGTCTGTTGATATCCGATACTTAAAGGACGGTCTTCATATGCTGCATAGAAAAGGTCGGCGGGCACAAATCGTTCGCGAGGCACGCGCGACATTGCTGCTAAAACACGTTCGTCGCTGATTTCACGGCTTAGATGCCGCAATAATTGAGAACGGGGGCCGTCTAACCCTTGCATTCTCAACCCCTCGTACTAGCCCAATATAAATGTCAATATAATCAGTACTACTATCAGACTACCTGCTATAATCGCAATTCTACGTAATTCAGGAACAATATAATAATAACGGTTCTGCTGAGCCAGAGTAAGGGAAGGTGCCCCAGATTTGGCAACAGCAGCGCTGCTTTCCACCTTTTTTCTTACCGGTTCAGTACGTTGTATTATCTGTTTCGGCTGACTTCTTTCTGTAGTATGCGACTTAGCTCTTGCTCGTCGAGATTTCTTAGACATAGTTTTTCCAATCTATGATCTTGATTGCAGATCTTTATATGCTTTTGTAGTAGAAATATGTGCGTGTCCCAGAATTTCCTGCATCTCTTGAAGGTCAACGCCGCCATTCAGTTTATGTATCGCAAAACTCCTTCTCAGGCTACGGGGAGTAACTTTATTTCCCAGTTCTGCTTTTTCTGCATATCCCTGAATTATCTGCCAGAATCCCTGTCGTGTTAACCTCTCACCCCGCATATTAAGTATAAGAGCTTTTTCGCTCTCTTTATTTAAAAGCTTTTGTCTTACGTCGTGCACATATTCTTCTATCATTTTTAGAATATAGCTATCAACAGAAACTACACGAAAAGTAGAATCCCGCCTGGTACATTTGATTGTTCCTTTTTTAATATTAAGGTCCTCTATATTCAGCGCCATTAGTTCACTTGCTCGTAAGCCGGTAGCATATAATAATTCCAGCATTGCCTTATCCCGTTTAGCTTCAAGAGTATTCAGCTTTGCCGGTTCAGCAAGAAAACGTCTCACCTCGGCAACAGTAAGTGCTTCCGCCATAGGTTTACTTACCTGCGGTGATGCCAGTTTGGGCGCCTGATCAGCTTTCAGCTTTCCTTTCTCGATCATGAAGTTAAGAAATGATTTTGCCGCTGCGACTTTTCGAGCGATTGTTGATACCGAATATTTTTTCTCTCTTAATTCCTGCATATAGTTGGCTAACAGATCTCGATCTACCATCAATTGCAGTAGATTACCATCATGCCCCAACTTTAGCGATTTGATAAACTCACTTAGTTGCGCAAGATCACTACTATAAGCAGCTAAAGTATTAGGAGAGTAATTTTTTTCCTTGGCTAGATGGTTAAGAAATAATAATACATCTTCATCCATGGCGATTCACCTATTCTAACATAATTGCAGTTTAATGACATCCATTTTACAAGATTTGTCCTATACATAATACAATAAAATATTCTATTTTGTTATGCTGAAATTCCAATGCTACAATAAATTATTAAAATGGTAGTAATAAATAAACAGCAATTAAAACTGGTACCCGAAAAACCGGGGGTTTACCTTTTTAAGGATAGCACAGGAACGATCATTTATGCAGGTAAATCATCGAACCTTAGCAACCGTATAGGCTCTTACTACGGCTCCAGCAAACAATTATCAATTAAAACTCAGAGACTTGTATCTAAAGTACATGATTTCGAAATTATTACAACTGAATCGGAACAAGAAGCACTTATACTGGAATGTAATCTAATAAAGAAATACCGTCCGCAATATAACATTTTATTAAAAGATGACAAATCCTTCCCATATTTAAAAATTGATATTAATCATAAGTATCCTTCAATACATGTCAGCCGTCGTATTCAAAATGATGGAAGTAAATACTTCGGTCCTTTTGCAAGTGCCGGCTCAGTACGTAAAACATTGAAACTCCTCCAAAAAATATTTTTATTCCGTCCTTGTAATAAATCTATAACAGGCAAAGAAACAAGGCCTTGTCTTAATTATCATATTCATCAATGCCTTGGTCCGTGTATCGATGCAATAGGTAAAAACGAATATGATGAAATCATCAAACAGGTCATTTTATTCCTTGAGGGGAAACAGGAAATCGTTATACATGA
>CAZAIO010000052.1:0-18354 GCA_964485235.1 uncultured Dehalococcoidales bacterium | reverse complement strand
CTGGAGTCCACCAGTGATATCACCTGCTGCATACACTCCATCTATATTTGTTCTCTACCTCATTATTTTCATGCCCATACTATATCCTAAATGATTGCTCTATCATACTACACGGCGAACTTTGTTTTCTCAGTGATACTTACCGGCAAATGGTAATTATCTTTTTGTAAGTGCCCCCCCCACCGAGGATACCGGGGTAACCTCTACCACATTATGGGTACAATCCGGTTACAATCTCCGGTTACGGTTCTTACTCTGTTAACTTTTTAACCGACGGGCAAAAGGCACTTATTAAAAAAGGAGCCTTTTGAAGCATTCTTTATTATAATGGCTAAAACACAGAAACAACGTTTTCTACCGAAATTATAATGTTACCGGAGGCCTGTATGAGCGATAATTACATGAAGGGAAATAAGACCTTTTTCGCTACTAATCGCATTGAAACACTTACCGATGGAGTCTTCGCCATCGTGATGACATTGTTGGTTCTAAATCTCGCCATCCCTGAAATATCGCAGACCTCTGCACAAGAACTATTTTCCAGAATATTACAGTTATGGCCAAAATTGTTAAGTTATACAGTGAGTTTTATTATTCTTGGTATTTTCTGGGTAGGCCATCATCATATATTCCATTATATCAAACGTGCAAATGCCGGATTGCTGTGGATAAATATATTTTTCCTCCTGTTTATTGCCTTGATACCTTTTTCGACAGCGTTGTCCGGTGATTACAGCTCAATAGAAGTTCCATTTATAATTTACGGTATTAACCTGGTCCCCATTTTTATTCTACGATATGCACTATGGGAATATGCTACCTATAAACACAGACTTGTGGAAAATAATATCGATAATACTATTGTACGTAGACTCAAGAGCATGCCGCTTATATCCAGCATAATGTTATTATTTGCGATAGGAATATCTTTAATTAATATAACCGCCGGTTACGCAGTATTAATTATGATGCTGTTATATGGAGCGCTTTCACATCGGATATTCAAGATAAATTAAATAACCCATGGTACAGGTTTACGAAATATAGCTGTTTTGTATGATTTACCCACACAGGGAAGTCTTTGCTCTGGTATAAACCGGGCATCCATTCAATAAGGGCAGCACAAACCGGTGCACACGAATTACGTATCGTGTTCTGAATCATGAATACTTTTTAAAATTGAGAGCAGGGCTATCCGTTCAAATCCGCTCACCGCTATCGGGTAAATTTAATAAACCTGTATTAAAAAACATCATTTTTACTATGTAAAATCGATATCTTCCGTTTATTTAGTGCTATACTTGGTACATGCCGGAAGTCTTACTCTGGATTTATATGCTCAATGCTACTCTGATAATAGTACATGAGATTGATTCCGCATATTGGAAAGAATGGGAGTTGTTCAAACTTCCCGGTCAAATAAACTTTTTCCTGATATTGCATATATTTCTGGTCTTTATCATTCTACTTGGTATCGTTTTCATTTTCCGTAGTCTGTTATGGGGACTGGTCCTGTCTCTGGTTCTCAGCATAGCCGGGATATTTGCTTTTTCAATTCACAGATGGTTCATCGGCAGAGGACACGGGGAATTTAAAACCACAGTCTCGCAATCGATATTGGTCGCTACATTGATAGTCTCTCTTATTCAATTGGTTTATACCCTTTACTTATTCGTCAACGGTACTATTTTCATGTGACGTCTCAACGGTTGATACCCGTTTTAAAATAACTGTGAAGGGAGAAATATGGCCGTATATTCTGTCGTGCTACCTGATTCAACGATATTAAAAAGGGTCAGCGGATTGAAATCTGCATTAATAGTGGGTTGTGGTGCCTGTCTGAACGATAGTTTAGCTTTCAGCACCGACCGGCCGCTTGCTCAAGTCATTATCGACCGGAATACAGGCAAAACAGATATACTTCCGATGCTTATTGACAAGGAACTTCAACGTATCAAGACGCTGCTTGAAAATAACGGGATACGTACCGGAACAGAAAGCACAATCCCGATATGTGAAATATCGTTTGTTACGGAACCATTTATTTCGAATTTGTCCAAACGCTCTGGTGAAGCAGAGGCTATCATATCGGTATCATGCAGTGTTGGAACACTGGCGTTAAAAAAACAACTCGGAAAAATCTTTAAAATTATTTCAGCCACGAAAACATCAGGCATATTTCAGGTAACTAAATCTCTCGATGAGTCCGGGAAATTTGTATATCTGGACAAGAATCAATCGACAATACTGAAATTTAAGACACAGTAATCCGTTACAGAAATCTCCTGGAAATACCGGGAATAATTAATTACGATACGATGACAGGAAATACCGATTACAAATCGCGGATGGAGTCAAGAAAATCCACAGTCAATCATTCAAAAAATCACGCAATAAACACGGGATGGATAAACGCCGAATGCAACAGAGCGGTAACTAAAAAGAGTCGGTTATTCCCGCTTTTTACTGGTTGGAATAAAGGGATGACCTTCCTGTTCAAAATCGGGGATATAGTTTTCCGATGCTCCCATTTCCTGCGTCCAGCCGTTTTCTATTCCCAGGTCTCGAATCAACCTGATCACCTTTTGATACTCGGCAACCGAGATTCTCCGTGAAAGCAAGGGGAAGTTCAGTGCTCTGTGCAGCGGCTCATACTGAGACATTATACTCACTGTTACCTTGGGTGAAAGTTCCCGTGCCAGCCACGTCAACGACTCTTCGCTGCCCGCCAGCCTGTTGGGGAGAACAAGATGACGCACGATCAATCCACGTTGTGCCAGTCCGGACCCGTCGACGACCAGATCGCCGACCTGCCGGTACATTTCCTTAATTGCCCGGTGAGCATGCTCCACATAGCCGGGAGCATAAGAGTACTTCTCGGCAACATCATCGGCGGCATATCGCAGGTCAGGCAAATAAATATCTATAATACCGTCAAGTTCTTTCAGGGTAGCAACAGAATCATAGCCGCCGCTATTGTAGACTAACGGGACTCTAAGCCCCAAAGGCACCGCTTCCAGAACAGCTCGTACCAGTTGAGGAACAAAGTGAGAAGGCGACACAAAATTAATATTATGACAACCCAGCTCATTCTGAAGGTGAAGTAGTTCGTCTGCCAGAGACTGGCAATCTATCTGTTTGACCTGTTGTTTTTTCCAATTCTGACTTATCTGATGGTTCTGGCAATAAACACACTGCATATTGCAGTTGCCGAAGAACACCGTTCCGGACCCCTTTGTACCGGAAAGAGCCGGCTCTTCCCCGTGATGTGCGCAAACGGTAGAGATTATAGGAAGATACCCCGAGCGGCAAAAACCTGTTTCGCCATTTAAACGGTCAATATGACATTCCCTCGGGCATATATCACAGGAAGGTAATCGCGCCTCAAGAGCATGTGCGCGCCGCTCCAGTTCACCGGAGTGATAGAGCGCAATATAGCTCGGTTCAAATAATTCAGCAGACATCATTCAATAACTTCAGTTGGATATGCACGTCCTCTATTAGCAGGGAAAATCGGGGTACCATTTATATATAGTATACATCCGGGCACAATGGTAACACACAGACCGGGCATGAAGATTACAACTACGAATGTTCAAAAACTCATCTATGCAGGGGTAACGATCTTTACCATGCTCAGGAATAGTGTGGATTCCCCGACAGGGAACTGTAATGTGACGGCGTCCGGATGTGCTCGACATTTCCCGCATATATCCGGACCTCTGGAACGGAATATAGCGATTGAATACTATATTTAATTAATCGTATCCGTTACAAAAGATTGCCTGTGTTGACGTTATCCTTCACCGCCTGTGTGACCCGGTTGATATTCTCACTGTTGTCGGGTGTAAGAAGCGGCACTATATTGTCCAGCCGTCGGGCAGTCTCATATGTATCAAAGGGTACCAGCAGCAGCGGAATATCCTTTTCCTCGCATTTGGATATGATGTTGGGAGGAGGCAGAATATTATTGGTGACCACAACACATCTGGTCTCACTGTCCTCAGTAACGGCAAGTATCATATCGCTCCTGTCTCCGCCTGTAATAACGAGTTTTTTCTCTTTTTTAAAGACCGCACTATTGACCGCTGCATCAACGGACATGGCTCCCACCAGGATATTTTCTATAGTTTTTTCCATCCCTTTTGCTCCCACAACTACCCTTGCCATAAGACCATCCGTAATATAGCTGATAGAAAAACGGGTGAGTTCACGCTGGAAAGGGATTACGCCCAGTATATTAATGCCTGCTTTTTCTATTACAGGCATATATGTTGCCTGAAAGTCTTCCATATCGTGGATTTTATTAATAATAACGCCGGCCAGATCGACATCTCCCATTACCAGATATTTTTTTATAAACCAGATATCGTCCATAATAATATCTTCAGTGCCGCTGATTACCAGTACCAGCGGGCATTTCATATACTCCGCAAGAGCAATACTATTGAGAAAGACGGAAGTACCATATTCCAGATCTTTGCCACCCTCGATGAACTGGAATTCTTTTCCCGGTTGAGTTTCGGAGATCATGTCCGCGAGCCGCTTCTGTACGCTGGCGTTATTATATGAATACATAAGCTTGGAATGGGCAAAGCCGATACTCATGTCCTCGGGAGCATCGGTCAGTCCGAAGATATTAGTCATCAGAGCCGTATCATAGTCCCATATGCGCTTTTTGCGATAGATGAGCCTGTCGCCTAACGGTTTAAGATAACCAAATGATTTATTTAAGCCTTTGGCCATACCTACAATAATGCTCGTTTTACCGGCGTTTGGTTTTGTGGAACCGATCACGACCGTTTTCATTAATCAACCTCCTTGGTTTTTGTCAGTAATACTCTCACATCTACCGCTTTTACGCCTTTCCCTGTCTCATAGACCACAAGCGGATTAATCTCTATATCGCTGATATCCTCAAACTTTTCCAGAATTGTCCCAACTCTGAGAATACTCTCGGCGATCGCGCTTATGTCTTTCTTCTTTTCCCCCCGCACTCCTAATAGCAGAGGATAAGAGCGTATCTGGGCAATCATCTGCAATACCTCTTTACGGCTGAGTGGAAATGCCCTGAAGGCAATATCTTTCATAACTTCCACATAAATTCCGCCCAGTCCGAACATAACAATAGGTCCGAACGATTGGTCCCTTCTGGCGCCGGTGATGATCTCAACTCCTGTATGAATCATCTCGGTCACCTCAATGCCTTCTATTACAGCCTTCGGCTGCGCCTGACGGCAGTTATAAAGAATAGCTTCATATGCATCAATCAGCTCTTTTTTATCGTCAATATCCAGCGCTACCCCTCCGACATCGCTTTTATGGAGAATATCTTTTGATACCACCTTCAAAACCACCGGGTAGCCTATTTCTTCTGCCATTGAAACAGCCTCGGGAATACTATGTGCGATGGAAGTCCTCGGTGTGGTCACACCGACAGCTTTCATTATCTGCTGTGCTTCATATGAATAGAGGAAACGCCGCCCGTCTTTGCGAGCCATAGCAATGACTTTTTTAATAGCCTCACTGTCGATCTCCGGTTGAGGCGGTACCTCATAGCGTTCTTGCTTCATAGCTTGCGAGCGATATATAGCTCCCATACAGGAAGCCGCTTCGTAAACATCGGAGAAGGCGGAAATCCCATCGAGTCTAAGCTCATTAATACAATCATCAATCTGGGCACCGCCGATAAGGGAGAATACGCTGGGTTTCGTGATCTTTTTCTGGCGGTACATTTCCGCCAGTTTCTCTGAGAATATCTCGGCGTCAAACACGGCTGTTTCGCACGTGAGACATATGATCGAATTAATTGTCTTATTTGCCAGCGCCACCTCCATCACACGGAAGTAGTCATCTTGAGTAGCTTCACCGGTCAGGTCGACCGGATTCTTTGCAGAGCCATAGGCAGGGATATACCCGGTAAAAAGCGCCTGCATTTTCTCAATGTCATCGTAAAGATTTACACCGTATTTCTCACAAGCGTCTGCACACATTACCCCTATACCACCACCGTTAGTAATGATAGCTGTGTTTTCGCCCTCAGGTTCAGGGCTATTCGATAAAAATTTACACCAGTTTAAAGCCTCCTGCAAGTTCTCCGCCCTCAGGACACCGCACTGCCTGGCAATATCATCGAACACATTATCCTCTCCTGCCAGAGAACCGGTATGCGACGCGGCAGCCAGAGCACCACGCTTCGATTTACCCGACTTGAGTACAATGATGGGTTTTACTTTTGTGGCACGTTTTAGCGCTTCGACAAGCCTTTCGCCATGTCGTACACCTTCAATATACATCATAATAACACGCGTGCCTTCATGGGATATGAGATAATCGAGCAGGTCAACCTCATCGATATCCGCCTTGTTACCTACGGATACAATGGTGGAGAGACCTATATTCTCTACTTTAGTCTTGCCGATCATAGCAATGCCCAGAGCGCCGCTCTGGGTTATAATCGCTACATTACCGGAGGTAATATCAGAGGGACCGAAGGTAGCATTGATCGGCGCCATTGAAGAATATATGCCGATTACATTGGGACCGAGCAACCTCATACCATGTTCGGCTGCATACCTCGCGATCTTTTTTTCCTCCTCCACATTTCCAACCTCAGAGAAACCTGAGGTTATAATGACGCTATACTTTACACCCTTGTCAGCACAGCTTTTTACGGCCTCGAATGTATGTGCGGCAGGTATAACGATACAGGCAATGTCGATGTCTTCCTCAACATCCGCAATATCCTTGTAAATGGGATATCCAAGCACCTCTCCTCCGGAAGGATTAATGGGATAAACCCTTCCTTTAAATCCGCTGGAAACAATATTTTGTACGACTTTATAGCCGAGTTTCTGGTTATTCTTTGAAGCACCCAGAACCGCAACAGATCCAGGTTCAAATAGATATTTTATGTCATTTTGTTTCATGCTCATTACCCTGAGAATATTTTACTGAGACGATAGATATTACCTTCACTGGCGGTGCGGTCGAGTGTGAACCCTGCCTCTTTAAATATATGAAGCATAGGATGATTTTCCGCCAGTACTTCAGCAGTGAAACCGAGCAAGCCCTTGCTTATGGCAATGGACGTGAGATAGGAAAGCATTGTTGTCGCTATGCCCTTTGATTGATAATCATCAGGTACTGCAAAAGAGATTTCTGCTGTATGAGTGAACTCATCCAGATAATAACGGCTCACACCTACTGCTTTCTCGCCCATTGCCTCACCCTTCCACAACAACGCAATAATAGCCATATCTTTACTATAATCCACAACAGCGAAGTCCTGCAGGAACTCATGCGGCAGGCTGGTGCGTGTGGACATAAACCTGAGATAAAGACCCTGGTCGGACAGATTATGTATAATATCTTTGAGTAAAGGTTCGTCGCTGATCTTTAAAGGCCGTAAAAATATCTCCAGTCCTTTATTTGTCGTACGGTAAGTCTCCAATTCGGCAGGATATTCCCCTTTCTTTCCTGGAATGAATGCCTGGTCCTGATAGATCAGGTTGAACCGCTTGGCTTCCTGAATGAGCTCAGTCCGGAAAGAGGGATGTGCGATGGCGATAAGCCTCATCGCTCGTTCCCTGATACTTTTACCGTGCAGGTAGGCAATACCATACTCCGTTACTACATAATGCACATCACCACGGTTGATGGTTACACCTGCCCGGTTGTGCAGGAAAGGTACTATCCTTGATATCGTACCGTTTTTAGCTGTCGAAGGCAGGGCAAGTATGGACTTACCCCTTTTTGCCAGTGCAGCTCCCCTCACAAAGTCCGCTGCGCCTCCGATACCGGAGTAAAAGTTACCGTCGATAGACTCGGAAGTTGCCTGACCGGTAAGATCTATTTCAAGTGCTGAGTTAATGGCAACGATATTTTCATGCTGGGCGATCACAAGCAAATTATTGGTGTAATCGATCGGTTTAAATTCAATAGAAGGATTATCATTGATATATTTATATGTTTCTTTCTTCCCCATACAAAAAGATGCGATGGTTTTCTCCCTATTAACGGTTTTAAAAGTGTTATCGATCACCCCTTTTTTCAGCAGGTCCACGATGCCATCCGAGAGCAACTCCGAATGAACTCCCAGATGCTGTTTATTCTGGAGATGGGCCATAATAGCATTAGGAATACTGCCGTAGCCTACCTGGATGGTATCGCCGTCCCTGATGATCCTGGATACATATTCACCGACCTGCCGCGAGATTTCGTCCGGCGGGTCGGATTCGAACTCCAGCAAAGGTTCGTCATACGGAACGATGTAATCGATATCCTTGATATGTATAAAACTCTCTCCGTGCACACGCGGCATCTCGGAATTGACCTGTGCGATAATTATCCTTGCTTTCTGAGCCGCGGGTTTGACGATGTCCACACTTACCCCCAGACTTACAAAACCGCTTTCGTCCGGCAAGGAAGTCTGTATAAGAGCGACATCGATAGGTACCAAGCCCGATGACATGAGTTTGGGTATCTCAGATAAAAAGGTAGGGGCGTAATCAGCCGTAACGTTGTTCACAGCTTCTCGATTGTTCTGTCCGATGAAAAAACAATTATGACGGAAATTTTTTTTAAACTTTTTATCGGTATAAGGTGCAAAACCCAATGTATAGACCTGGATTATCTCGGCATCGAAGAGCGCCGTGGGGTGATGGCTGACGTAATTGATAAATTCATTAACCAGATACTGAGGTTCGCCACAGGCTGTCCCTATAAAAATGCTATCGCCACGGTGGATATGGCTAAAAGCTTTGGTGAATGGAACGAATTTTGCAGGATAGAGACCACGATATTCTTCGAGTATAGAATGAGAACGCTGTTTTTCCATTTATAACTTCACTTGCATTTACAAGGCAGTATTCAATACTACATATAACAGACTTCTACAATTATAACCCAAGTATATAAATACAAGAAAATAACTTCATTTTATAGCTGCATCCGTTGACCGAACGATAATCGTGCTTTACAATTAACTAATCGGTATCGGGCGAGGAAAAAATGATAAAAGAACCGCGGATACAGATGTTTGACTTACTGAATTGCCTCTCCAGTGCTATGGATCTGGTGAATCCAAAGCTGGTCAACCATCACAAGCAGGTTGCTTACGTTGCCCTCTGTATAGCTAAGGAAATGGGCTTACCGGTAGAGCAACAAACGGACCTGGTATTTGCCGGACTATTGCATGATATCGGAGCAATTTCCCTCGCAGAAAAATTACAGGCCATACAATTTGAATTTGAGAATCCCCAGAAACATGCTGAACTGGGCTATATGCTATTAAAAATGTATGAACCTTTCTCCCGTATTGCACCTATTGTACGATTTCACCATGTCAACTGGGATGAAGGTTATGGTGCTGAATATAAAGGAGAAAAAGTACCGCTCGGTAGTCATATCTTACATATAGCCGACCGGTTGGCTATTAGCATAAATAAGGATGAAGAAATTTTCGGGCAGGTTGCGGGGATTATCGGTAAAATCGAAGAGCATTCAGCAGATATGTTCATGCCTGAGCTTGTTAATCTCTCAAAAGACATGATGCAAAAGGAATATTTTATGCTCGATTTAAGTTCAAACTTAATAGGTACGATTCTGTCTAATATGATAGTTTTTCCTACGATTGAAGCGCCTATTGACGGGCTTCTCTCACTAGCTAAACTATTTGCACACATTATCGACTTCAGGAGCAGGTTCACCGCAACTCATTCCAGTGGAGTAGCAACCACAGCCAAATTGTTATCTGAATTCGCCGGTCTCTCTCAACGACAGTATAGAATGATGGAATTTGCAGGCTATATTCATGATCTGGGGAAACTTGCCGTACCGACAGAATTACTGGAAAAACCGGATAAATTGACGGCTGAGGAGTTTAATATAGTAAAAAAGCATCCTTACTACACTTATTGGGCACTGGAACCCATTGCAGACCTTAACGAAGTAAATATGTGGGCATCTTTCCATCATGAGCGTTTAAATGGAAGCGGTTATCCTTTTCACCACAAGGGCGATGATCTGGTATTCAAAGCGAGAATCATGGCAGTAGCCGATATATTTACTGCCATTACTGAAGATAGACCTTACCGGAAAGGAATGGACGAGGACAACGCCATGTACGTAATCGAACAACTGGCGAATGATTTATTTATAGATAGCAAGGTAGTTTCATTATTAAAACTTCACTTCGATGAGATTAATGTCTCCCGCAAAGCTGCTCAGGCTGCTTCAGCTATAGAATATGAACAGCTGCTGAAATCAACCGCTTGAACTTATGTCCGGCAAATGGTTGAAAATATGCGCCTCATTTTACAATCCGGATCATCGCCTCCGGAAAAGAGTTTAACCCTTATCAGGAGCTAGATTGCTTCATTAAGACGCCGATATAAAAGTACCCTATAAGGAGGCGAGAGTACTTCCATCGGGTGACTCATGAAAATACGCTCACTCGGTCATTGGTATAACTCTACTCACGTACACAAGGTACCGTTCAGGATTCGCTATATACCTGAAATACTCCTTATGGTTTAGTGGTAACAAACTCTTTATTGTCTCGTTTACAGATAAATTGTATTGTGTGATTTCCTGACATTACAGCAGGTGGCATACCACCGCCCGGATTGACCCACTGTCCTGCCATATAAAAATTATCCAGCCCGGGAAGAGTTTTACTTATGCTCTTAAATGCGCCGAACATCCACCCCTCATAAGCACCCCGCCAGTTGCCGGTATATCGCTCCCAGGTTATCGGAGTAGCAACTGATTTCATCTCTACCTGACTGGAAATACCCGGAAACCGCTGTTCCAGAGCAGCAATAACATCATCAGCTATCCGGTCTTTTTCCGATTTATAGCGGGTTATATCCTGTCTCAGCGTATGCCAGAAATCATAATCCGTTTCATAATAGACAGCTATCACACTTTTACCCTTTGGTGCCAGGGTAGGATCAAAATTATAGATAAAAAGCGTCATTTTATTTTCCTGTTTACCGGCGATAGTCAATGGTTTAGCCAGCGGGAAACTCATCCCGCCTACTGAGGAGGGTATATCATTAAAAGTGCGCTTCAATCCCAGCCCTATATGTACAAGCGGTGCAAAGAGTTTCGGATGATCGTAAATATTTTTAATCGTTTCATCCACATATTTCCCATCAAGCATATCGAATATCATGGTGCGACCGTCGCCGGCAGAGATAATGTAATCTGCGCGATATTCCTGCCCGTCAGCCAGTTTAACTCCAACAGCTTTATTATTTTCAACCAATATTTTTATTACTCTGGAATTGAAGTGAATTTCACCTCCCATATCCCTGTATCGCTTTTCAATAGGTCTAATGAGCGCCAGCGCTCCGCCTATGACATACCCGGCCGATTTGGTATGCTGTAAACCCAGAACCATTATTAACATTCCCATCGGCAATACGGAAAAGCTTTCAAAAAAACCACGTAAACGAGAGTTTTGCAGGCGTTGGGCAAAGTCACCGGCAGATATCGCCAACCATTTTTGAATGAGTTGCATGCCCTGCAATATTTCGCCCATTTCCACATGGTCGGCAGCATCCATCAACTCGGCAGGTTTATCCACCGGCATAGCGTATTTCGAGGACACACGAATCACCTGGGTAAATTCTTTAATAGCTTCACTATCTTCCGGGGCCATTTCCAGAAGGTACTGCTCAAGACGGTCGGCATCGCAATATACGGTAAAAGCCCTGCCGTCTTTGTCTTCGCTAATTAAATAATGATCATGATTATAAATTTTCCATTCCTTCGCTGCTCCCAATTCCTCCCAGAAATTATAAAATTGAGATCCCGGTCTGGTTCCTACCAGCCAGTTCATGGCACCATCTATCGTGTAGCCCTTACGCTTCCAGGCGGTACAGACACCTCCTGCTTTATCATGCATTTCGAAGATAGTGGTTTTATAGCTATTCATTCGCCCGTAACATCCGGCTGAAAGCCCCGCAAGACCACCCCCGATAATAATGATTGATTTTTCCATGACATTCTCCTGCTATTTTTATGCTTATACATCATCACACAATATTAAATTAAAAAACAAGATATCGGGACGTCCCATTAAGCGATACCATATGTTAGCTGTTAAATGAGGAAATCTGACTGTACTTCCGGAGAAGTCTGGATTTCGTAATAGTCACTTTCTCAGTATGAACTCGATGTTGGCAAACAGGGCACACAGGGTACTAATAACCCGCTCAGTGATTGACATAAACCATACATACGTTCCATATCACCGGTACAGATTCCACCTTACTCCAGAAAGAATCTTGGACTGTGTAATTAACAGTGATAGAATGATGAACATTCTTGATTTGAAGTTACAAGACCGGAATTCTCAATGACACGACAGCTATTAAATTCATTCTCAAGGTCATCAGGTTTGCCAGTATTTATTGAATAAGTAAGGAGGAACAACGTGTATAACGGACTTGGTGTAGACCATATCGGCATAGGTGTTGACAATGTGGAGAAAATGAGAACATTTTATCAGGACATTCTTATGCTTAATAAAGTAATTCATTCATTACCCGAAAATGATAACCCTCCTCTACATCAATTAGTAAGAACGTCACCTTTTATACATAGTCTTACGGTTCTCAGTCAGGAAGAAGAAAGTATAGCTATTGCGTTAGTTCATACCACTACACCGGCTCCGCGTGCTATTCGTTGTAATTTCAGATATGGGGATATAGGTCTCGCCAAGATAACTGTAGCAACCGGTAATATCAATCAGCTCTATAACGAGCTAAGGAATAAAGTAAATTTTTGTTCAGAACCGAAGCACACAGTCATACCCGGTCGGGGGAACTACGATTTTGTATATTGCAAAGACCCTGAAGGAAACCTTATAGAATTTGCCACCGGCTTTCTTACGAAACAGGAAAACAGACCCGGAGCGATATGTTCTGCGGGGATAAGTGTCACAGACCTGTCAAGGTCCATATCTTTTTACAGGAGATATCTGGGATTCGATAAGGTCGTTATCAAACCCCATGAAACGTTTTCGGGGCTTGTAGATGAAGTCTCCGGCGGCGCGCAAACCAGAGTACAATCCTGTGTTCTGGCAAATAGCAGAGGTGGCGGTATGATTGAACTATTCGAGGTAATTAATCCACGCGGAAGGTCCATCCCCTTCGGTACGAGATGGGGCGACTTCGGCTATTTACAAACGTGCCTGTGCGGCTATGATATCGATCCCGTAGAAAAATATTTTAGAAAAGAAGGCCTGGAATTCTTACTGGAACCGCAAAAAATTGGAAGTCCTGAATCGGACATGATGGCATTTTTATATATCAGTGATCCGGATGGAATACCTGTAGAATTTTTTACAATTCCCGAACAAATATAATTGGTATATAAATATACCCGAATATTATTATCGAAAATAGTTCAATTAATGCCGATACTCCTATATATTTTATCTCTTTGTAACTTTTTCACTGCAGCAAATTCGCTTTTATTTTAACCAAATTCTGATGCCCCAGTTTTTTTTGTCCTTTTTTTTATATTTGCCTATGCTTGATGATTAAAATCATCGACACGAACTTATTAATTAGTTTAATATAAAATGTCATTTTAATAATACAAAGTATAATTTGGGGTTCAGAAATATGTATTACGACAAAGTATTAGAGCTTTGCGGTTATGAGCCTGCAGAGATAGAAGAGCAGCGTACAAGACTTGAAAAAGCATTCAGTAAGTTAAAGTTTACACCGGAGGACTTCGAAAGGGCAGAGGCAAGACTAATAAAATATTTTGATATAGAGCTTGAAGGTATAAGGAAAATGTTCGGGCTTTATGTCCAGAGTTTGGTAGACCTTGTCCTTGCCAGAGAAGAGGGAAAGAAGCTGGTGTATTCCATGATGCCCCCCATGGTGATAGTGCAGAATGCAATGGCAATGGCATCAAGTGAAATCTACGCTACCGCCCCGGACATACTGCTCCATCATACACACGGTGCCATTTTTGATAGTTTAGCACCCCTTTTAGAAGTTGCCGAAGCTGATTTGTTACCACAGGCTTCGTGTTATTGCGGTGGCATTAAAGCTACTCTGGGAGCTATTTCCGAAGGGATAATTCCGTTACCGGATCTTTTTGTGGCGAGCGGTTTTGTTTGCGACCAAACACCTAAAGTGGATGAAATACTCAGTGAAAGATATAACATCCCGGTAGTCTATATTGACGGCACATTGGATGAGGAAAAATTAAACTGGGAAAATACCACCGATCTGAGGATTGAATACATGGTCCAGGAATCAAAAGATGCGCTGGCAAAGTTTCAAGAAGTTACCGGCTGCGTCGTGACCGAAGATATGGTAAAGGTAGCTAACTCACGGGCAAGAGACCTTCGAAAGCGATGTAAAAAGATAGCAGACATTATTAGAGATGCCGACCCTGCAGTTATTGGATTCGATAATATTGCAGCTCTATTCCGCGCAGCAAACTGGGTAGTCAATCCTACTACATATGGAAAAGTCGAGAAAGTTATTGATCTTTGCTATGATAAATTGAAGGAGCGTTACGATAAAGGTGAAGGAGTTATCGCGAAAGGAGCACCGAGGGTTGCAGTATACAAAGTGTGTGGTGACCCGGCTGTTGTGTACGGAATTGAGAAAGCAGGTTTAGCTGTAATCGCGGACAACACCGGCATTATGGCTCCGAAAAGAGAAGAGTACCGGAGCAGATACGATGATTTTTGGTATCAGGGAATTGAGTTATTTATACGTATGGGAGTTGGCTATCCTTCGCGGCAGGTAGAATTTTTTAAGGACCTTAATATAGACGGGGTAATTTACAACTATCCCGTCGGCTGCCGCGACCAGTGTATTTCCCCTGTAAAGGTGCGTGATATACTCACAAAGGAATTAGGAATTCCCGTCCTGTTACTGGAGTTTGATCATGTAGAAACCCGGCTTTACAGTGTCGAATCAATAATGAGCAGGGTCGAACCCTTTGCCGAAATGCTGAAGCAAAAGAAGGCTGTGAGATCGCAAAAGGTGCAATGAATGCATGCTTCACGGGTATAGCTATCGACACTATAGCCGTTAACATGTTTATCAGAAGGAAAACAAAGTTCTTTCGTTCACAGTCATTCTATCTAAGTTCGATGTCGTTAAAACTGCTTATAAGATAAACTGAAGCAGGTATAATCTGCAGCATTCAAAAGGCAGCGGCCCTGATGATTGTGTCTGCAGAGAAAACATCTTGTCATAAGTAGAAAAACGATGAAATTTGTACTATTAAGAACAGAAAGGAATTGATTATACAAGGTTGATTCTATATTAGGAGGTAATAATGTTAATGGACAAGTTCAATCAAGTCGTCGAAAATCCGCATGATTATGCAAGGAACTGGAAAGCAAAAACGGGAGGCAAAGTTTGCGGATGTATATGCGCAAACGTCCCGGAAGAATATATCTATGCTGCAGGAATCCTGCCGGTTAGAATCCTTCCCGATACCAATAATGCCGAAACCCTTGCGACAAGTCATATTCAATCTAATAAATGTGCCATGTGCCGGGGTTGCCTGGAACAAGCCCTTCGCGGAAATTATGATTATCTTGACGCTGTAATGCATGTACAAGGCTGCCTGGCTCAATCCCTTGCATTTGATTCATGGAAACTCCACAAACCTCTGGCCTGGAGCTACAAAATGTTCCAGCCATTCCGGCAGGATCTACCGGAAGCCAGAGACCTCTATATCGGACTATTCAATGACTTTAGATCCTCTTTCGAGGAATGGCTCGGTGCGCCTGTCTCCAAAGAGGCACTCGCAAAATCAGTCGCCATCTATAGAGAGAACCGTCAGCTATTACAACAGGTCTACGAACTCAGAAAAAAACATCCGCCGCTTATCAGCGGTTCCGATGCTCAGAAAATCGTTTTATCGAGCTTGCTAATGGATAAAAAGGAAAATAATGAGCTACTAAAGGAATTTTTAAAAGAAGCAGAAAAGCAAAAACCGTCAAGCGTTGCTCCACGTCCGAGGGTAATGGTTATAGGTTCCGGAGTTCCTCCTACCGACTTTATAGAACTCGTGGAATCGGCAGGTGCGGATGTGGTCATTGAAGACCACTGCATAGGGGTTCGATATTTCTGGGGTGAGGACCCCAATGATCCTCCGAAGGATGCAGACCCGTTGGACTCGATTATCAGGTATTATCATGATAAAAAAGTACAGTGTGTCTATCAGGACTGGAACGGTGAGAAAGCCAAGAAGCGTATCTTACAACTCGTCAAGGACTATGATGTCAATGCAGTTTTCTGGCTTGAACAGATATTCTGCGGAACGCACCAGTGGGAAATACCGGAAGAGGTCGCCATATTCGAGGAAATGGGAATGCCGATTCTTAGAATCCAGAGAGGCCGGACAATTCCCAAAGGTCGATTTCGTTCTGAAATTGAGGCATTTCTTAAGCAGGTGAAAAGCAAATAAACTGGTCAACCATGCAGGTTAACCAATGAGGAGGAAACAATGACACAGATGAAACAACAATACGAAAAGAAACCACTGGATAGTTGGACCAAGATGAAAGAGCTTCGCCGGTGGCGTTTTAAGAATAACTGGGAAGCGAAGAAAAAAGGAAACCTGGTCGTCCTGAGTGAACATATGGGAATGAAGGCACTATGGGCCGGTTTCGGCAGCCCTTATTATGCCGTCATGTCAGTGAGTCCCTACTGGACGGGAGCCAAGCGTAACCCGAACGAGATATACAGACTTCTAGAACTTACCGATTCCAGAGGATACGGCCCGCAGGTATGCGGCGCTCTCAGACTTCATCTAGCCCATCTGTTTGAAGGAAAAACAACGATTTCCCCCACAGGGGAAAACGTTATGCCGGACTTTGCCTGGCAGCTTAATTTCTGTCCTCAGGTTTCCCGGCTCCTTCATGAAGCCGCTAAAAAGCTGGGGATTCCCTATTTCTATATGGAACCCGTCATGGGCGGTGATGTTGAGAAAGCAAGAGCGTATATCGTCGCACAACTTTATGAAAATATCGATAAGGCTAAGAAAATTACGGGAAGGGAATTTATCCCCGAACTGCTGATCAAAGCTACAATAAATGAGCTGAAAACATGGAAAATGTTCACGGAAATATGCATCTTAAATCAGGCTGTCCCGGCTCCGTTATGCGGCAGAGATCTCGTTTCATTAACACTCATCAAGACTGTTATGGACCATACAGATGAAGCTGTTGAATTCTATGAGGGGCTCATGGCCGAGGTAAAAGATCGCATAGCGAATAAAATAACTTCAACAGGTTATGAAACAGCGCGGTTATATATGGACGCGTTTCCATGGCCGTATCCCCGTGCGCTCAAATATCCTGAAACGTACGGCGCAGTAGTTGTCGCCGGGGACCATCCGTTCCTCGATTCACAAATGGAGAAACTCGACGATGGTACTCTGGTAGTACGGAGAGGTTTTGATGAGCATATTAACAATTTGAAAACTATGGATGATGCTCTTGAGTCATTAGCGTGGCTATGGGAAGCCGGTCTGAACGTCAATCGCCATAATCTGCATAACTGGCACATTGATGAGACAATTGATCTTCCTATAAAAGTAGCCGAACAATGGCACTGTGACGGGATGGTTCTCGCCGCTATGAAAGATTGTTTCCAGCAAATGTGCTTCGGGCCGGAAACCAAACTCCTGGCGGACTCAAAAGGTATTCCCAACACACTCTTTTACTCCATTCTTACCGACCTTCGACAATTCGATGCCGATGCCTTCCAAAAACAGTTTGACGACTTCCTGTCAAAGGACCTCGGTTTAACAAAGTTCGAAGAAATGAAGAATGTGGGTATCAAGAAAGAGGTCATTGCTTAAACATATCGGATATCAGTGATAATAATAATGATTATCAGCGGGCAAATGGTTGCCCGCTGATAGAATCAAGATTAAACGTCCTTGTGAACAAATAGAACATTATGTAAATTTGTTCTTTCGTATTGTCTTTAGAGTTTCGCACTCACTACACTCTGGAGAATCTACGCTATTCTTATTACAGGTTTAACCGGATGAACTTTTCACCAACCTGTATAAATCTCTGTTCATGTTTAAATATTATCCTGTTACCGTACCGAGTATAATGTTACGGAAAGGCGGTGCCTGATGGCGATAAAACCCACATTAGACAAAACAAATGCAGCGCGGAATTTAATAAAAGTAGCGCTTGGAGAAGCAAAGGCGGACATAGCCATAGTCAACGGAAACCTGGTCAATGTCTATACCGGTGAACTGCAACACGGTGACGCAATTCTTATCAAGGGAGAAAAAATAGCTTATGTTGGAAAGAACATACAGCGCTCTATCGGCCCG
>CAZAIO010000051.1:0-18546 GCA_964485235.1 uncultured Dehalococcoidales bacterium | reverse complement strand
TTCGCCAAGTCTTTCGTCGCCGGTCCCTAAGACATCACTTGTGATCATAACAACAATGTTGCCGCTCTTTTCGACCGGTCCAGCCGAACCGCTCTCCTTTACTATGGTAAGGCGAAATATATCATTGTCTTCCTGTACCTCTACCTTACATCCCTGGCTATCGGCAAATCTGGCTACATTATCGCGGCCTTGCGGATTGTCGACCAGGACAATTACAGTGCCGGTTTTAATACTATCAAGGGCTTTTTTAGTTTCCACTACCGGACGAGGACAGGGTAGTCCCCGTGCATCTACTTCAATCAATTTGCATTCCTCCTTTTTCCATTGTACATACTCCGCTCCACTCACATAAATTCGATGCAAAAACTTCCGGGAACCGGTCGACGATTTCCCTTACTTTTGTAGCGGGCGTCACATTAGCATACTTGCCTGCCATCCTGTTCGTCCGGGCGGCGATGATCGCCGCTTCATGAGGCTCCAGTCCTGTATACACGAAGGCGGCAACCAGTCCCGTTATTGTATCTCCCGTACCGCCGATTGCTTCCATCTCCGGCACATTGGGATCGGAGACTGTCGCAATTATTTCACCGTTACTGATAATATAATCGATAGCACCTTTAACAAGCAGCAGCTTTGCTGCACTTTTGTTACGGTAGGCTGCATCCACCAGTTCGGGAGTCCTGGAAATATCAGTGTCGAACAGGTGTTTAGCAATATAAGCGGGATGCGTTGCATACGGGTCTGCCAGAAAGGCTATTTCAGTTGCGTCAGGTGTAAAAATGTCGAACTCCTCGGCAAGTCCCGCAGCTTTTGCAGAATACATTGATGCCGCATCAGCGATCATAACCGGTCTTTTACTGCATTTTTTTACGCTTCCGCATAGTCTCCGGGTAAGCGCCATATCAGGCAGCCAATAATGTAGAGCAAGTACTTCAGGCGAGAGTTCGGCAACGTGTTCAATAAGATACTCATAAATCGCCCTGCTGCCGTGTCCCTTTCCCGTATCCCCGGCAAGCACCGCGTGGGGCGGATCGAGTTTCAAGTAAGACGTGGTTACGAGCGCCGAGGAAAGCATAATACCTGTGCCCTGCGTCCTGGGAATACGGTACCCGCTTATCATCAGGTCTTCACCTTCAGCGGCTACCTCTCCCGTTATCAGAGGCACTTCTTCCAAAGGAAGTGTACCGGCAATTATCATCATGATATATCACCCCCTTTGAGAGCCCGTGCTTCTTCCAGTGCGCGGTCCAGCATCAATGAGCAAAGGGTAAATCCGATATCTTTCGGTCTCGGTGCTTCTTCCAGCTTTTTATCTATAAGCTCAATATGCATATAGGGAATATCAGGACAGCCGCCGCCCGATATATTGACGATCACACCCGTTTTTTTCTCGAACGTTAGTTTCATATTTGCCGCTTTCACCATGAGCCAGTTTCCGTAATCAGTCGTGCTTACAATCTGAAGCAATTCGGACGTTCCGGTTTTGAGCGGGTCGATGCTGATATATGCAACATCCTTTTGTTCCAGCACGCGGCGCACCCCGGGTTGCTCGACCAGGTTGATCTCCACTGCAAGGTCGCACCCTCTGCGCAGCTCCGGAGGCGGTGCCACCAGTCTTACCTGGTATCCTGCTGCGATAAGCACTTTCTCCGCGCTTATCGCCTGCTGGACCTCATGAAAGAGCACCAGACCGCCGCCTTCGAATCTTACTTTTTGTTGTTGTTTAAAAATTGACATCGTATATTAAATTATGCCGTTTTTTCCCGCATTAAGAAACCGATTATCACGAATGCACCAAGCACAAAACGTATTACAGGTGATACCCCACCCCGTGATTTCCATTCCTTGAAAATAAATGCCCCCAGAGTAAAGCCCATTATCTCCGGCCTGAGGTACTGCATAACCGGCACCTGTTGGAGCTTGATCGCACCGGCTATATCACGTAAAAAACACGCAACACAAATGCCCATATTCGGAGGATTTCCTCAGTATACGGCCAGTGCACCCAGTACTCCGAAAATAAACCCGGCGAGAATTATCCTCGTCTTTGGCGTCCAGATATGTCGCAAGATTTCGCCTCCTGAATATAAGTGCTTTACTACAGCAAATGTTGTGTTCTCCGTTAATTAACAGGATGACCTCTTGATGAATATACGTGGATATTTTAGAATAAAACAGGTCGAATATATCATAAAATATTTTTGTTGTCAATATAAATGCTTTTTATCAATGGAGCGGGATAGTGAACCTTGATTATATCCAGACATATCTTGCAATAGTGAAAACAGGAAGCTTCTCAGAAGCGGCAAGAGAGCTTTCTCTGAGCCAGCCGGCCGTCTCTTTTCAAATACGAAGGCTGGAACAGGAACTCGGTATCAGCCTTATCGACCGGAACCAGAAGACGCTCACGATGACCGAAGCAGGCAAACGGCTGCTCAAGTTTGCAGAATCGATCAAAAAAGAACACGACATCCTTCTGTACGATCTGGAACGGCTGCGCGAAGGTATTGAGGGAGACCTTGTTATCGGTGCCAGCACCATCCCCGGCGAATATTTACTTCCACCGCTTTTGGGAGAATTTAAAATGCTCCACCCTGCGATAAAAGCGGAAATTATAGTCTCGGACTCTCTCCGCGTTATCAATTGCGTCAACGACCATACCTATGAAGTAGGTTTCTGTGGCATTAAGCCTGAGGAAAAAGATCTCGATTATTTTATTATCGGGCAAGACGAGATCACACTTATCGTTCCTCCGGGCCACCAGTTCGCCCGCCGGGAAAAAATATCTTTTATGGAACTGCAGGGGGAACCTCTTATCAGCAGAGAGCGAACATCCGGCACACAACGAAGTCTTGAAGCTCTTCTTACAGAGCACGGGCTAAGCACGTCCGGACTGACTTATCATCTGGTACTTGGCACTACACAGGCAATCGTCTCGGCGGTAGAATCCGGAATGGGCATTGCGTTCATTTCAGACCTTGCCATTAAAAAGAGCATAGCGCTCGGTCTCGTAAAGCAGGTAGAAATAGACGACCTGCATCTGCGCAGAGATTTCTATTGTATCTATCACAAGAAACATGCGACGACGCGTTTGCTTGAGGAATTCGTCTCTTTTGTCCGCATAAAGACCGCACGAAAAGAATAAAAAAATACGTGTTTTCAACGAATAATGAGTGGTTAATGATTTTCGTGAAACGGTGCCGTTGCCGCTAGTAAACGAAAATAGGGTTTTCGTCGGTGATGATTCTTTTTTCCGTAGCCAGCTCGCTTCTGACGTGCTTTGAAGGAGAAAACATTGCCTGATGACTCGTCCCGTCATAGGACTTTAGCTCGCTGCCAAGAGACCCGGCAATTTTCATATTGATTTCTTCTATTGAAAGACCGGCGGGATTACACTTTTGAGATGCCGTATTAAATCCCCATATATCGACGAATGAGGGAACATACACCTGGTATGGACATACTATCGCGAAAATGCTGGAAAGCGTATGGTTTATTGCCGTATAGTTGTGCAAATTAGCCCATCCGGCAGCACCGGACTGGACACATACTATGCCGTCGGGGGCCAGTCTCTGTTGAACCATTTTGTAAAATTCCTGTGTATACAGTAAATACGCCGGGCTGTCCTTCTGCGGTTCGACAAGGTCGATGATAATAACATCAAATACTTCCGGAGTTTCCTGTATCCATTTCCGGGCGTCATCAAAATATATAGTCACCCGTGGGTCGTCGAAAGCACCACGGTGTATCGATGGCAAGAAACGGCGGCAGACCTCTATTACATGGCTGTCGATATCCACCATCGTTACCTTTTTTACCGCACGGTATGCCAGCACTTCACGTAAAGTAGCCCCTTCCCCACCACCGGCTATTAAAACCCTGGACGGGTCCCGATGGCTGAGCATAGACGGATGGACAAGTGCCTCGTGATAAATGAATTCATCACTCTCGCTTGACTGGATCTTTCCATCAAGCACGAGACATAAGCCAAAGCTATCAGTATCTACAATTTCTATGGACTGATATTCCGAATGTCCGGAATACAGTACCTCCCTGACATGATGAAGCTGGACAAGATAAGGATTTATCTCATCGCGTAACCAGCTACGTTTATCAGGATTATCTGTATCGCTCATACTTTTATTCCACAGCTTCCGGTCTCAATCTTTACCAGACCCCGTTTCAATTCCATATAAGTCGAATCTCCTGCTTCCAGCTTGCTCACCAGGAGGTCGACTGCATCGGACGGTTCGATTGTACTGCCGCATGTAAATACATCTACGGCTGCATATCCGTATTCCGGCCACGTATGGATACATAAATGGGACTCGGCAACTACAACCACACCGCTTATTCCGTAAGGGCTGAATTGATGAAACGCTGAATTAACTACTGTTGCTCCAATTTTTTCCGCAGTTTCGATTAGACACTTCTTTAAATAATCTACGTCATTGAGTACCTCCCTGTTACAATTTTTGAGTTCTAATAGCAGATGTCTTCCGAGTGCATCCAAATCACCTTCCCTCCTTGAGATTATTGTCCGATGAGACCTCTCGGAAATATTTTGAGCCCATCTGAAAACAACAAACTGTAATTGTATCTCTTGAAATTATATTTTTCAAGACCTGCCAAAAGTATTACCTATTACCTATTGACAAGCAAATTTATAGTCTGTACAATTTAGTCTAAATTCTTATACAGTAATAGGAGGTATCCCAATGAAGAAGGTAGGTTTGCTTTTTGTCTTGATGCTGGTAATTTCTATAGTTCTTATTCCGGCCCAGGTATTTGCCGGTTCATTAGCAGAAGACTGCAGCTACGATACTGTTAAATGGGAAGACAATTCGGACTCTTGTTTTCTTTACCTGAACAACTGGGGCAAGACGCCCATCACGGCAATGTCGCGGTTAGCCGGCCTTGCTTACCCGCATGTATTGCATAATGCATGCTCTCAGATTGAGTCTGACCCGGGTAAATGTTTCGGTTCATGCGCATGCTGCAACAGTGAGACCGGTAACCTCGGATGCTGCACCGATCCAGATGTTTGTAAGGATGCCACCGAATGTCCGGGAACAGAATGCCAGTTGCCACCCGAACCTGCTTCCTGTTTAAGTGAAACATCATATGGCTATGCACATTGCTGCTGCTGCTGGGGTGTAAGCCTTGCTTTCGCGAACAAAGGTTGGTCCGGCGATGACCTGTCTGATCTCCCCAGAATAAACAACGACCATCCCAATCATTTCGGAACAAGCGCACGGCGCGATTCTGCCGGTGGTGGTGACTGGGGAATTACAGGTGCTCCGCATTCTGAATGCTCTTCCGATGTCTGGGCATTACAGTGCAACCTCGATGATAGCAGCGCCTGTCTAGATTAATATAAAGTAGCTGCTCTAAATACTATTTGTTGAATATTGATAGCCGTAGCTGGATCGACTTTCAGCTGCGGCTATTTATTTCTTTTCAGGTACTTGCGGACCACTACCTCTATGTATTTCTGTCCGGTTCAACTCATTGTTTCACTGTTAATTTAATACCGTTTTGCCTTACCGGTTTCCACGATAAACACCGGATGTTGTGACGGACATAAACGGGAGAAAGGCACGAATAGAAAACAAATGAATAAAGAAAAGCCTCTGGTAACAGTTTTTTTAGCGGGTAATCCTGTGGAAGCTGAAATTGTAAAAGGACGCCTTGAGAGTGAAGGCATACCTGCTTTACTCAGCTATGAAAGTGCCGGTATAGTATATGGTATTACAGTTGATGGATTGGGACAGGTAAAAGTGCAGGTGCCCGCTTCATACGCCGAACAGGCAAAGCTTATCCTGAATGTGCAGGACTAGTGTTTCATTGCCAGGGCGCTAAAGATATATTCCATATCCACATTGCGATCAAGAATCTGACCGAACCTCTTAAGCTTCCTTAAATTATTGAAGGTACTTTTTGACAGGCTTTCTACTATATTGTTAATCGTCTGCTCCGTATCGTCGGGAGATACAACAATAGGTACGTGTTTGCTTTCCGCCTGATATATGACCTGTTTCAACGGTCTGACCGCATTGGTGAGAATAAGACTTCTGGTCGATGTTTCGAGGGCAGCAAGCTGCATGTCAGCCCGTTCACCCCTGATCACTGCAGCTTTATTAGATTTCCTGTTGAAATAATCGATACCGGAATCTATCGTCATTGCTCCCACCATAACATTTTCAATAAGCTCTCCGGCGTTTTCCGGACAAGTAATAATCTCCCCCCCCAGTGCTGAAGCAATTTCATCCACCGTTATGCCGAGCAAACTGCGCACTTCAGGAAGTACTCCCAGTAATTTGATTCCGGCTTCCTGGAACGAATCGGTGAGTTGTTTTTTTATTGCTTCGAGTCTCGGCTCGGGAACAAAATTTACGATCACTCCTATCAGGTTTTCCCCCAGTTCTTCGGCCACGCGTACCAGAGTAGAAGGGCTCAAAGATTCAAAATATTGAAGGACTATAATTACTTTTGATTTCAATGCCTCACTTATCTTATAGCACCCGAGTGTCGCTACATTGTCTACAATCAAATCGCTCAGCCCTTCGACTATGACTATATCCTTTCCCTTCGCAATTTTTGTCACTGTTTCTTTTATCGTCTTCACAAATTGCTGCGAATCATCGGTGAGATTATCCCAGAGTTCCTTTTGAGATAGTACAACCGGAGAGATCGATTCAAGCGGATCATTGAGCTTGAGCGCTTCTTTTAAAAATTCAATACTCTCAAGATCACCGGCACTTCCTGTCTCCGAAAGCCGTACGGGCATAACATATCCGACTTTTTTCCCCTGGCTGAGCAATTTGCCTCCGATACCGGCACATAACGAAGTTTTTCCTGCAGACTCAATAGAAGCAATGTACAAGGTATTCATTGCACCCTCCCGACTCATTTAGCCGACCTATTATATCATGCTTTCTACTTTACAACCAGAACAAAGCATCATATAATGTGGATTAAACATTGCCATCTGACTGAGAGTGCTGC
Organism: uncultured Dehalococcoidales bacterium; assembly: GCA_964485235.1. Lineage (GTDB taxonomy): Bacteria > Chloroflexota > Dehalococcoidia > GIF9 > UBA5629 > CAZAIO01. The sequence continues at coordinate 11,538 of CAZAIO010000051.1, read as the reverse complement.
TATTCTCAGTCTTTTTTACTACCTTCGAATGAAAGCGAGGGATGTCTTATGGGACAGAAAGATATTCGCATTACAAAAGAGGGACTGGCAAATTTGGAAAAGGAGCTCCAGCACCTGATGATGGTGCGGAGACCTGAAGTGGCGGAAAAGATTAAAAGGGCGAGGGAGGTGGGCGGCACAGAGAATAATGCCGAATATGATGATGCGAAAAACGAACAGGCTTTCGTCGAAGGAAGAATATTGATGCTTGAAAATATCATGAAAAATGCCGCTATTATCGAATCGCCTGTTTTACCTGATACAGTTGAACTGGGCAACAAGGTGCTCATTCAGAATCAGGACGGGAAAATAGAGCAATATACGATTGTCGGAAGCACTGAATCCAATCCTATCGAAGGAAAAATTTCTAACGAGTCTCCGGTCGGACAGGCTCTTTTAGGGAAAAAAATCGGCAATAAAGTAGACGTTACCACACCTGCCGGTATTTTTACACTAAAAATAATTGAAATCAGCTGATTATCATGCCTAGATCGGAAAATATTGTCCAGCAGCGCCTTGAAAAACTAAAAAGAATTCGTGACCGCGGTGTCAATCCTTATCCTAATCGTTACCACAGAAGTCATACTGTTCAGGAAGCGATAACCCTTTTTAAAAAACACGAGAAAGAAGGCGCTGAAAGTCCCGATTTTAACGTTGCCGGGCGGATTAGTGCAAACCGTCTTATGGGCAAGATAGCCTTCATGGACATAAAAGACGGTTCCGGCAAGATACAACTCCATTTCAGCAAAGAACATCTGGGCGAAGAGAAATATAATTGCCTTAAAGACCTTGATATAGGTGATATTATCGGCGCCTGCGGTAAATTATTCCGCACGAAAACCGAGGAAATTACCCTTGAAGTCTCCGATTTCAAGCTACTGTCAAAAGCATTGCAAACACTTCCTGAGAAATGGCATGGCCTTGTCGATGTGGAGAAACGTTACCGGCAACGCTACCTCGACCTGATATCCAACGATGAAAGCAAACAGGTATTCGTCAAACGCAGCCGTATAATCACTTCGCTGCGCCAGTTTTTAAACGACCGTGAATTCATCGAAGTGGAAACCCCGGTATTGCAGTCGATTGCCGGAGGAGCTCTCGCCCGTCCCTTCATCACTCACCATCAGACACTGGACCTGGACCTGTACATGCGCATCGCGCTGGAGCTTCATCTGAAACGCCTGATAATAGGCGGATTCGACAGAGTATATGAAATCGGGCGCGTGTTCCGTAATGAGGGAATATCCACGAAACATAATCCTGAATTTACCCTGATCGAAATATACCAGGCATATGCCGACTACAACGACATGATGAAACTGGTTGAAGACATGATATGCCATATTGCCACAGATGTTATGGGGAGCACTAAAATCAAGTACGGCAACGATATAATTAATTTCGATCCTCCCTGGGGACGTCTGCCGCTGCGTGAGGCAATAAAAGACAGTTGTGGTATTGATTTTGCTGCATTCCCTGACGCAGAATCTCTGCGCAAGAGAATGGAACAACTGGGAAACTGGGTCGACCCTTCAAAAGACAGAGGGAGATTGATCGATGAGCTTGTATCGACCTATGTAGAGCCGAACCTTATCCAGCCCACATTTCTCGTCGATTATCCTGTCGATATGTCCCCGCTGGCAAAGAACAGACTGGATAATGATAAACTGGTAGAGCGTTTTGAGGGATTTGCCGCTACGATGGAAATTGCAAATTCGTTTACCGAACTTAACGATCCCCAGGAACAGGAAAAACGTTTCCGTAAACAACTTGAAGGTCGCATTTACGAAAACGTTGAAGATGAACAGGAAGTCATCGATGAGGACTTCCTCCTTGCCATGGAATACGGGATGCCTCCTACGGGAGGGCTGGGAATCGGCATCGACCGCCTGGTTATGCTGCTTTTGAACAAGCAATCGATAAGAGATGTGATTTTGTTCCCTCAACTTAAAAGCAAATAGTACAGGAATTTGAAATGCTGGATATTAGACTCATTCGAGAGAATCCCGACCTTGTTCGGGCTGCGCTTCGAAACCGCAGCGACAGCGCACCGCTCGATGAAATAATCAAACTTGATGAAGATTACCGTGCATTGCTTCACGAGGCAGAATTACTCAGGGCAAAACGCAATGAGGTAAGTAAACAACTCGGCAAGATGCCGGAAAAACCGCCAAAACTTATCACAGAAATGCGCCAGGTCGGTGAGGAAATCTCCGCACTGGAAAAGAAAACTGTGGAACTGCAATCACTGCTTGACGACCATCTTTTACGGATACCGAACATTCCGGATAGCAGCGTACCGCTTGGTACAAGCGCGGACGATAACGTGGTAGAACGCACATGGGGTAAACCGCCGGAATTCGATTTTACACCCCTCCCGCACTGGGACCTGGCGGAAAAACATGATATTATCGATTTCCCGCGCGGTGTAAGGCTCTCAGGCACACGTTTTTATATATTAAAAAAGGCAGGAGCCCACCTGCAACGTGCGCTTATCAACTTTATGCTTGACCTTCATATTTTTGAACATGGATATACTGAAGTTTATCCTCCTTATATGGTGAAGAAAGAATGTCTGATCGCCTCAAGCAACCTGCCGAAATTCGCCGATAACCTGTATCACGATGCAGAAGAAGACTACTGGTTCATACCTACCGCAGAAGTCCCTCTGACCAATATGCACCGGGATGAAATACTTTCATCGGAAATGCTTCCTATCAGATATGTTGCGTATACAGCCTGTTTCCGTAGAGAAAAGATGGCAGCGGGAAAAGACACACGGGGTATTAAAAGAGGTCATCAGTTCGATAAGGTCGAGCTGTATAAGTACTGCGACCCCGCGGAATCAATGAAAGAACTGGCGGGGATGTTGCACGATTCGGAACACATCTGCCAGAAGCTTAATATCCCTTACAGGGTGCTTAGCCTCTGTACCAGCGACATTGGATTCGCTTCTGCAAAATCTTACGATATCGAAATGTGGGCACCGGGTTGCAATGAATGGCTTGAAGTAAGCTCTTGCAGTAATTGCACCGATTTCCAGGCAAGAAGGGCCAATATCCGTTACAGACCGGATAAACAGGCAAAGCCGCAATTCGTTCACACTTTAAACGGTTCGGGGCTGGCACTGCCCCGGGTAGTCATTGCGCTCCTGGAAAACTATCAGCAAGCCGACGGCAGTATCCTTATACCGGAAGCATTACAGCCTTATACAAAGTTTGACCGAATAGACAGCAAATAGATAATTTCTGAACAGGGTCATACAACCTCCGCAAACTTTGTACATACCCGATTTACAGGCATAAAGTACCGGACCGTTCATCTGTATTTATCATATCTGTACACATGTGCTATTATGGTAAAATCAGTATATTCGTGAATAAGAATAAAACACTTATCAGGAATGTGAAATAGAATGCAACCGAAACCTAATTTGCCACTGGGGCCGAATATCATTCACTGTCCGAACTGTCAGACGCAAAAAGAAGTCAGACAGTGGATCTGCCCCAACTGCGGTATCAGATCATGTCCCAAGGGGCATATAGTTAACCGGAGCGCCCGGATATGCCATGTATGCGGAGAGGTAGACCACCAGTTCAAACAATCGAATACTACAGCAGGGTCACCGGTAACCAGATCGCATAAAAGCCAGTATTTAAAACCGGAATATACCTGTCCGCAGTGCCAGCGAATCGTCGGTATTATGTTAGAAATGTGCCCGCATTGCGGCGCACTTCTGGGAAATCTCGGAAGACAGGAAATACCACCGTCCAAAGCTGCCGAAACTGTGATACCATCAGGTAAAACATCACCGGTAATACCCGACAGACAAACAGAGGAGGTATTTTCCGATATATCAGACACATCGGCCTATTATTGTGAGGTTTGTAAGACGAATACCCCCTTCATTTCCGGAAAATGCACAGTATGCGGTAATTTACTTGATACCGCACTTTACGATCGCTCATATCGTCAGGCTGATAATATACCAACCCGCACTGTACAGCCCACACCGCCGAAGCAAAGAGAAACGTTCGCCGCCGGACAGCCCGCAGAACCTGTTGAAGGCGAGGGAGTATATGTTTGCCCTATATGCCGTACAGCCAACGATAAATTTACCAGCAAATGTCCGGTATGCGGTTATATCGGTTCCATGCAATATGAACATTCGGTACCAAACACAATAGAACGCACCGTAGAGCCAACCAGAACCCCTCCGATAGAACAACCGCCGCGCGAAGGGATAATATTTCCTAAAATGGAGCATAGAGCCAGCTTCTCCGGCAAGGCCGAAATAAGACCTGCTCCGGATGAACCGCGGCAGGATTTTCGGGACAGAGAACCGTTTACAGAGAAGGTCTCTATTCCATCGAGCTTCGACGATACATCCCGGACCATTATCGATGAAGACCTGGTAATGGACGAAGAAAAAGGCTCCTGGTTTGCAGGCTTTATGTCAGTACTAAATAAGCTCGGTTCAGTAAGAGAGTCCCGGCAGAATAAAACAGCAGCTACTTTCGAGACTGAAATAGCAAAAGAGAAATTCAAAGAATGGAAACCCGCACCGGAACCTGTAATCAAAAAGAAGAAATCGAGGCCGAAACTTGTAAGGGCCTCCCGCAGCAAAGCCGGCGAATGGCCGTTCGCCGAAAAGATAAAACCATCCCGTTCGCTTGAAGGAACTAAAAAAGGATTGAAAATAACCGGCGGAGTACTTGTCTCAATAATAGTACTTGCTGCTGCCGGTTTCGGCATTTTCAGCCTGCTCAATAATAGACCTCTTCCTTCAGTCCCGTCGTCACCCGCTACGACGACGACGGAAACAAATGCTCCCTTAATTAACAATATCGCAGAATCTTCCATAACTGAAGACGGTATTATGATCACATGGCAGACCGACCTTCCTGCAACCGGCCAGGTAGAATACGGGACATCCTCCGGATACGGCTATAAGAGCCGCGCGGATACGGAGCTTTCCACTGAACACAGCGTGACACTGAACGGACTAAGCGCTGAAGAAACGTATCACTACAGGGTAATCTCAACCGATGCCGATGGAAACGAAACAATTTCACCTGAAGACCGTATATTCACTACACTCGCCCCGCCGGATACGACACCGCCGGTTATCGCCAAACTCACGGTGACAGCATTGGATACGAGCGCAGTTGTGTCATGGAATACCGATGAACCAACCACCGGACAGGTCGAATATGGAAGTACCGTAGACCTCGGTTCAACCATGCAATCAGATGAAACCGGCTCCCTTCAGCACCGGATTGTCATAAGCGGTCTGAGACCACAGACGACATACCACTTTCTGGTAAAGTCAACTGACACACAGAAAAATGAGACAGTTTCGGACCAGGACAGGTTCACTACTCTTGCACCGATAGAGACCGGTATCGAGGTAGGCGACCGCGCACCGGACTTTACCCTCGGCACATTTACCGGTGGTACGGTTACATTGAGCGCATTGCAGGGCAAGCTGGTTATGGTCACATTCTGGACGACAGCGTGCGGTGCATGCGTTGCTGAAATGCCGGATATCCAAGCCGCGTACGAGGCATGGTCGGGAGAAAAAGAACTTGAAGTGCTGCCCGTAAACGCGAAACAACCCGATGTCTACATACAACGCTTTCTGGATGAGAGGGCATGGTGTACTATACCCATAGTAGTGGATAGCGATGGAGCAGTAGCGCGTGAATACCATATCACCAGAATACCCAGGACATTCTTCATCGATGAAACCGGTGTAATAAGAAAGGTGCAGGCAGGCCGTTTCCAGAACAAAGAGGAGATAATGTCCATTCTCGATGAACTCGATTAATTCGACCGGACTGTTTAATTCTATATGTCTTTGTAATTCCCCTTCGCCATATTGTCTCTATAACCATGCGTACTATAAAAAGGTAAATAAAGATGTAAGCCTTGACATATCGGCGAGAGTGGCATAAGGTAGTATGATGACTTTGGTCTGTAGATACGATAAACTATACAATGAGATAGAACCAGTATGCAGCAAAATATAAAATGTTCAAATTGTAACGCTGAAAATCCGGCTGATTTCAGTTTTTGCACTACGTGCGGCACCCGGCTGGGAAGTCCCTGTCCGGAATGCGGGGCAATCGTTCCGCCCGACTCACGTTATTGCCCGAATTGCGCCGCGCTGTGCGGTTCCGGAAGGTTCGGCAAAGCACAACACAAAATTGAAGCCACTTATCAAACAGTGAACTGTCCGAGCTGCGGTCATCCAGATAACACCGGCAGGCGGTTTTGCACAGCCTGCGGTGCCCGGATACTCGTGCCCTGCCCGTCATGCGGGGCAAAAATCGAACCTACAGCAGGCTATTGTGAGAAGTGCGGGCAAATAATTACCGGCGGAAAGGTAAGGCAATAGTTGCAAAAACAGCGGTAATTGAATAAGCTTTATACCAGCTAATTATAACTTTTTAAAGCAACATGCGTTTAGTAAAGAGTATAATGGTAACAGCAAGCGAACTGATTATGGAGAGTTATTAAGGTGCAACCACGATCGAACCTGCCACCCAGGCCGAATATCGTGTTCTGTCCGAATTGCCGAGTTCCTAAAGACCCGAATTACACGACATGTCCTAACTGCGGCGCGCGGTCATGCCCGAACGGGCATTTCATGAGCCCGAGCTCCAGGATATGTATGCAATGCGGATGGACCGATCGTGAATGGAAGCCCTCCATAGGGGAAATCACACAGCATACTGCTATACACAGAGCTCCCGAACCGTTCGATAATGAACCCGGCTCGGTTTGTCCTAACTGCAAGATAAGAGCCGATTTTTCTTCCGGTCGTTGTCCCAACTGCGGTTATATTTTTAGAAAGAACGTACCGTATGGTGCGCATAATGAACAAAACACGTCGCCGCCGGCACCCGCCTACCAGTCGGGACATGACCACTTTACAGTACAACAACAAACGCCTGGAGTTCACGATTCGAAACTTGTATACACCTGTCCTAAATGTTCATCCAGTCTTGATCCTTCTTCCGGCCGTTGTCCTACCTGCGGTTATATGGGTTCTATGGAATATGAAATACCGAGTAAACATATCCCGGGAGTTACTCCTCCACCCGAAAGGACCGCACCGCCACCGAAGCAACAAAGTTACAATGTGCAGCAGTTTCAACAGGCACATCAGTCGGCTCCGCAAAGGACTTGTCCGGAATGCAACAGTATTATTTCCACCGATTCCAGGATCTGCCCTTTCTGTGGAGCATACTGCGGAACCGGAAGAGGTCAAACGAACAGACAACAAACCCTGAGTACTCTTGAACGCGCGAATATTATGGCAGCTTCTTCAATGTCAGGCACTTATGCAGAACCGGCTCCATATTCATCCCCTGTATCGGTACCCGGAACGCATCCGGTACATCAACCTGCCGGTATAAGCCAGCCAGCCAATATAAGTCAACCTGCACGAGTAGGCCAGCCCTCCGGAAGAAGCATTCCAATATCGGACCGAACGCTTGGCGATGAGAAAAAGAAACATAAAAAAGAGCGGGTGAAGGAGGCACGGCGCCCTTCCGGTCAGAAAGCATTCCCTATGGGGCTTATGATAGCAGTTGTTGTTGTTGCCGTCCTCATGGTCGTAATGGTAGTCCTGGTAATACGTAATGAAATGTCCGATACATCAATACAACGCCAGCTTACACCTCCCACCGATGTTGTGGATACTACAGGACCGGTGATAAGCGATCTCAGAGTAACGAGTGTAACGGAAACAGGCGCAACTGTAAAATGGACGACTGATGAAAAAGCGACCAGTGAAGTGCAGCTTTGTCTGGGAGACTCGTGTCTTCCGACACAGGGAGATACGGAAAATCTTGTGAAAAGTCATTCTGTTGTGGTTACCGACCTCGATAGAAGCACCACATACCACGTAACTGTATTTTCTAAAGACAGCAGCGGAAATGAAGCAGCCTCCAAGACCGAATTAACATTCACCACAGGAATGCAGAGCGATACAACCGAGCCGTTGATCGATGATATCGATGTCAGCGGCATCACGGATGTAAGCGTCATTATTAACTGGACTACGAATGAAAATGCGAACAGTCAGGTGGAGTACGGTAAGACCTCTTCTTACGGCAATACATCGCAACTCGATTCCTCTTTAACGCTGGACCACAGTGTTAAATTGACCGGACTGGACTCGAATACTACGTATTATTTCCGGGTTCTTTCCAAAGATTCAAGCGGGAACCTGGCAGTGAGCAGCGAAAGCGGGACATTTACCACGCTTGCTGCAGTTAACGAAGGCGTTCAGGTAGGTAACCGCGCTCCCGATTTCGACCTGGAGACAACCGATGGACGTATAATCTCCCTGAGTGAGTTGAGGGGTAAAATGGTGATGCTCAACTTCTGGGCACTTACCTGCCAGCCCTGTCTGGAAGAGCTGCCTTATATCCAGGATGTGAAAGACCAGTGGTCAGGAAATGAAGAGCTTGTTATCCTCACAGTCAACTATAAAAACGACGAACAGTCAGTGCAGGAATTTGTCAATATTGAGCAATATACGTTCAATGTCCTGCTCGACACCACGGGCGCTATCGGAACGCAATACGGTGTAAATGTGCTTATACCGAAAACTTATTTCCTCGATACCAGCGGCGTAATACAATATAAAAAAGAGGGAAGTTTCAGTAATAAGACCGAAATAACGAATATACTCGACTCTTTGGACTAGTTGCGCACAGACAAAACGGGCATTCCCGCTATCATAAATAACCGGTTGCAAAACGAAGTATAATCTTACCTTTTATTCTATGATAATTATTCAGGAATAGATGTTGAAATTTTTATATATGAAAATAGCATAGTAATCTACCGTCTGCACTATGCGTTTCTGATATAATAGCAATCTGTTTTTGTGATGTGTGCGGAGATTTATAATAGAAAATCAGTGAACAGGACCGGCAGACCTTTATCCAGAAGCTATCCTCCGGTCAGGCTCGACCTGACTGACGTAACAAATCTTCAGGACCTGCTCAGGCGGTTATGCGGTCGGGCGATATTATATGCCGGCAATCAGGCATTGGGGGACTGTAACCAGTTAAAAAAGTCCGGAAAAAAAATATTACACGACCTCCGGCTTGAAGGAGACAATCCGCAAATATCCATTGTACTGCGCCACGATTACGTACGGGTCTACATTGAAGAAGATTTCGTATTCGCCGAACAGGCGTTCCTTGAAATAGAGAGTATTCTGAAGCGGTGCTATAGAAGGATAGCCGGAATATTCACGAACTATTATGTGATTATTTTCGGAAGCCTCGCACTCATCGGAGCCGGGATAGCTACATGGTATTCCACCGGCGGTCTTCTCCGTCTCCTATTGCTGAGCATTATTACGTTGATGTATGCAGCACTATCTATCTTCAATTATAAAGTCGAAAAAGTATATTCTACGATCTTACTCACGAAAGATAAGCATCATATCAGGTGATTGGTGTGCCGCTTTATGTTTCCTGTACTTTTTCCTGTCCCTCGGGGGCATCAGTATACAAAAATTCACCGGAAGGCAAACCTCTACGGGCTTTGCTCCGTTATTCATTAAAAGACATGAGATGTAATTTCATGTAAACTAGATATATAATGTAGTCTATCTAATACAATTCGACATTCTGGGTACACACACTATGCAGCAAAAAAATATTTGTAAAAGGTGCGGCGCTGCCAATCAAGAGGGGCTGTTTTACTGCACATCATGCGGAGAAAAACTTGCGTCAGTATGTCCGTCATGCGGCAAAAATCTGCCTGCCGGACTGAACTTCTGTCCTTATTGCGGCTCACGTTTATCTGAAGAAAAAGAACCGGAAACAGCATCAGGCGACACGCCCTCGAAAAATATGAAGGAAATGCTGCATGATCTGCATATGATAGCTGTTTTCAAGGAAGGCCTACCGGGCGACCAGCAGGACTGGTGTAATATACTTGGACTTCATGTTCAATATCGCGAGCTCGACCGGTATACACACGGCATTGAAGGGGTATGGGTGAAAGCCGGGTCCAAGTACAGGACACACCTGGAAGGGTGGACGGACAACAAGAAGATATTCGAGATTACAAAATATAATCCCGGCAACTGGGAAGCGCTTATCAAGCCAACACTCGAGATCGCAAAATGGCTATACGACCACGGCGGCCTTAAAGTAGAAGACAGAGACGCCTTTAAAAAGTCCATCGATGCGTTCCGCAAGACCGGCAACCTGCAATTACCGGCGTAATATTTCGTAAAAACCATATATTCTATGTGCCGGATGCAACTTGTTGTCTGAAAATATTGACTGAGGGGCTCGTTAACAGGCTTATAACACCGCTGAAAGCCAGAATTGCAAGGATAAACCAGGCAATATTGTAGTTATTGAAATTATCAAATATCCAGCCGGCAAGCGGTGGACCTATCATCACCCCAACCCTTGTGATACCAACAGAGAAGCCAATAATAGAACCCAATTTGCCGGTGCCGAAATACTCTCTCAATATAACTGACTGCATTGTCACACTTCCTCCAAAACCCATCCCAAAAATAATAACGGCAGGAAGAACCACCCACCCGGCCGCAGGCACGATATAAATAAAAAGCAAAAGACTGAGGGCGACTAAAGTAGTCCCTGAGGCTGCAATATATCTTCTGTTAAACCTGCCCCCGATCCAGCCGAATCCCAGACGTCCGGTAATATCACCTATCGCTAGTGCACTAACAAGAAAGCTTGCTGTATTTCGGGCAATGCCGATGGTAGATAGATAAGGCATAATATTGGTCGCTACTGCCAGTCCAACTAAAAAATGGAATGTATATGCAATGGTGATATGCCAGAACAGCCGGCTTTTCAGGGCCCGCTTGGTCCCAACTTCATCCTCTTTAATTTGTACCGGAGTTTGAGCTTCATCGGGAACCGATTTATTGTATATTTTGCCATCCGGTAAATATCCATACTCCTCAGGATTCGATCGAATGATAAAAGAGAGGGGGGAAATGACTGCCACTATTCCCAGACCCAGGATCATCATAGCCGTCTGCCATCCAAAAGTATCAACAACCCGGGTTACCAATGGTACCAATAGTCCACTGCAACCAACACCTGCCATCAGGATACCTGTAGCCAGAGACATCTTTTCTTTAAACCATCTTCCCACCACTGTTAAAGGAATAGTCGATATGAAAGTACTGGACGTTACCCCTGTAATGAAATAGATAAAATAGAACTGGGTGAGGGACGTAATGCGGCTCAACATAAATATGCTGATACCGGTGAGAAAAACACCCGTAAAAACCAGCTTTTTCACACTCCAGCGATCGATAAGTATTCCGACGACAGGTAAAAAAATTAACTGTGCTATATTGTGCAGCGTCACCCCATAAGTTATGCTGGTATATGTCCAGCCGATCTGGCTCGATATCGGCTCGATATTTGAGGTTTACGAGTTCTTTATGATACTGCCGACATATGCCCAGATGTA